>NZ_JALDUM010000004.1:0-133095 GCF_023109515.1 Streptococcus mitis | reverse complement strand
CTGACATAGTAAAAAGAAAAAAGCGAACAGTTTTGTTTACTAGGAAGTCATGTTCGCTTTTATTCATAAAGTAATAGTTACTGTTTGGTCTCTGTTTCAAAAAAATCTGCTTGATAATAATCACTAACTTCTCTTTTCATTTCTTCTAGTAATCGACTTTCATCTGTTGATTCTAGTAAGGATAATCCTTTATTAATCATAGTATGATCTTCATTAACAATTCCCAGACGTACTTGAGCTACACCTAATAAATCATACCGTTTCAATATTTTTGCTAAATCAAGACATTCTTGAATTAAGCATAGACAGTCATCTTTCTTCCCTGCTTCAAGGTACATTCGTGTCATATTGGCTAGAATGGAGTAATGAATACTTTGAATTGGACGATAATCTGTGTATTTATTTAGAGATTTTACAAGTCTTTGACGTAGCATTTCTAGTGAATCAATAGGGAAATGGAAAATAATCATCACTAGCAATCGTAAATCTGAGAGGAACCACTGATCTCTTTTTTCCAATTCTTTCCATAACTCCTCAGCCAAGGCTTGAGCTTTATCGGAAAACTGATTTTCAATCACTTCTATAAAAATGGTTAGTTCTTTCACAGCATGTTCTATTGGAATATCATTCTGCACTTCATCTAGATAAATTTGACATTTTGATAGCAGTGTCTTCATTTCTTCTAGATTAGGTGAAGAAATGACTTGATAATATTCTGAAAATAATTTCTTACGAGAATCCATTTGGTAATGTTGACAAATATAATGAAATTCATCGAAACTCATATCAATTTGCCTCAAAAGCAACTCCATAGTATCATACCTAGGAGTAGAATGATTATTTTCAAACTTAGATAAGTTAGAATGAGTAATGTAGTCACCACAGACCTCATTTTGTGTAATCCCTTTTGACTTACGAATGTATTTATAAACTGAACCAATATCCCACCGCATATTTTTGCCTCCAAAAATGTTCCAAAAGTAGAAGTTTTAGGAAAATATTTATATTTAGTATATCATAAAGGTGTGGGGTGGGCAATGATGATAGAAAGAAGGTGTTGGTTGACTCTTAAGGATTATTAGGAGTTATGTAGAATGTTTATGATGGAAAAATATTTTTTGGTAACTATTCAATAAAGGAGGAAATGGCTATGAAAAAATCTAAACTACTCACACTTGGTTTGCTTGCAGGTGCTGGTCTACTTTTATCTATCAACCAAGCACAGGCTGCAGATACTTGGGTTAAAAATGGTGCTGACTGGAATCTTTCACAAGATGGCAGTCTCGCTAAAAACAAATGGGTGCAAAATGCTGGCTCTTGGTATCACTTTGACGGTTCTGGTAAAATGCAGACAGGCTGGCTCAAAGACGGCAATACATGGTACTCCCTAGCAGATAGTGGCGCTATGCGTACTGGCTGGTACAAGGAAGGCAATACATGGTATTCACTCGCAGATGGTGGCGCCATGCGTACAGGTTGGTACAAAGAAGGGTCTACTTGGTACTACCTCAAAGACAGTGGCGCTATGGCAACAGGATGGGCGACTGTAAATGGTCAATGGTCTTACTTTGAAAACTCAGGAGCTATGGCCGCAGATAGAGCTATTCCAGCCAGCGATGGAGAAAGTTATGTCATTGGTAAGGATGGATATCTGTTAACCAAACTCCCAAGTCAGGTTGAACAATCTCAAGCGGATGATACAATTATCACAAATATTGTTACTTTGTCTGATGGGTATGATTATCATCTTATTCATAGAAAAGATGGAGTCATTGTTGAAAAAAATGCTTGGTACATAAAACCTGAATTTAAGAAGTTTTCTGATAAATATGGAGATAAAGTTTCCAATACGATGTTGGCTTTAGTAGATAATACAGAAGAAGGACAAGAAATTAATCCTAAAGCTGTCGTGAAAAATTTCCAAAACATACCAAACAGGTATTACTTTGGGGCAGATGGTCGTCGCGTAACAAATTTACCAGAAATGACCACCTATTCAGAGATTAAAAAAGTTGGAAATGATGTCTATCTAGAAAATCCGGGTGCACGACTTCTTCTTGGAGCTACCAGCTTCACAATCAATAATAATAAACTATACTATTTAGATGGTGCTAATGGCAAACTCAAAACAGGTTATTTTGCATTGATTGATGATAGACCAAGCTATCATCACTATCATATTCTTGTTTATGCAGACCAATCTGGTGAAATTCTTAAAATGAAACGATTGCCAACAGGAATTTCAGATTATCTTAATAAAGAAATTGACGGTTTCTACGGTCAAACTGTTAAAATCGATAGTAAGACAGGAAATGTTTCTGTTGTGAAATAAGACGTCTGACAGAGTAAAACGAAAAATCGAACAGCTTTGTTTACTAGGAAGTCATGTTCATTTCGCTATAGAATAGGAGGAAATGGCTATGAAAAAATCTAAACTACTTACACTTGGTTTGCTTGCAGGTGCTGGTCTGCTTTTGTCAATCAATCAAGCACAGGCTGCAGATACTTGGGTTAAAAATGGCGCTGACTGGAATCTTTCTCAAGATGGAAGCTTAGCTAAAAATAAATGGGTACAAAATGCTGGCTCTTGGTATCACTTCGATGGTTCTGGTAAAATGCAGACAGGCTGGCTCAAAGACGGTAACACTTGGTATTCGCTCGCAGATAGTGGGGCTATGCGTACTGGCTGGTACAAGGAAGGCAATACATGGTATTCACTCGCAGATAGTGGGGCTATGCGCACTGGTTGGTACAAAGAAGGGTCTACTTGGTACTATCTTCGTTTTAGTGGTTCTATGCAGACAGGTTGGGAGTGCATAGATAATAATTGGTATTATTTCGAACAATCAGGTGCAATGGCCTCTGATAGAGTTGTAAATTCTAGTGATGGGACAGGCTATATTCTCAGCAAGGATGGCCATATGTTCACTTTACAAAATAGTCCTTATAAACATGGTGACATTGTTCGTTTAGGCGATGGATATGAATATCTGATTAAAGCAAAATTTGACGGAAATAACTTTACTGATGTTATCGTGGATAAAAACACTTGGTATATTAAACCTGAGTTCAAGAAGTTTTCCGACAAATATGGGGATGAGGTTGCAAATACAACCTTAGCTTTAGTAGATAATAAAGAAGAAGGACAAGAAATTGATCCTAAGGCAGTTATTCGTAATTTCCAAAATCTACCAGGTCGATATTACTTTGGAGCAGATGGTCGTAGAGTATTACCACTTCCAGAGATGACAACTAGATCAGAAATCAAAAAAGTTGGCAATGATCTTTATCTAGAAGACCCAGGTGTACGACTTCGATTTGATAACTTCACAATCAATAACAATAAACTATACTATTTAGATAATGGACAAGGTAAGCTCAAAACAGGTTACTTTGTACTGATTGATGATGGTATGGCTACAACCCACTATCATTTCCTTGTATATGCAGACCAATCTGGTGAGGTTCTTAAGATGAAACGCTTGCCATCAAGATTTTCAGATTATTTTGACAAAGAAATCGATGGTTTCTATGGTCAAAAAATTAAGATTACACAGCCAAATAAGTATGAATATTACAAGGTTCTTGTGGTAAAATAAATAGATAAGCAATCTTCACAACGAATATAAAATTAAAACGTGCAAATCATTTTCAAGAGGCTTTAGATTTCTTATATTTTAAAAGAAACTAAAGCCTTTTGTGGATTTATAAGGGGATAGAGAGGATATAAAATTATGAAAAGGAGTTTGTCATGAAAATGAAAAATACATTTGTAGAATTGGAACAATTTGAAGATATTTACAGTTGGTGATATCTATTCCCAAAGCAAAGCTAGTGTTTTGCTACTAATGGGTTAATTAAACGGATTTATGATTATTTTACTTGAATTTTTATTGTTTATATTGATTTTAATCAATATTTTAGCTCCTCCGATTTATTTAGGTAGTCAACTCTCTAAAGCATTTTATGACAAACGTTCTATATTTCTTTTGGTAGTTTTGAAGCTATTTACTACCTTCGTTTTTCCGAGTTTCTCGCATGTTGCCAATTTATTATTCTTTTATATAATATTTTGGATTGTGTTAAAGAAAAAGAAGAAAGAAGCTCTCTTTCTTGCACTTTATCTATTTGTGTTTTATCAAAGTATTCGATATTTGGTTTTGACATTTATAATACGATTGATATTTGACTACTCTGAACTATCTGATTTTTTGCATAGTGGATTTAATTCTGTATTTAGTTTGATTTCGTTGTTTTTGTCTGTTGTCATTTTAAGACGATGGGGAATTGATTTCAATATATTATTTTTAGATAAATTTCAATCGTTAGTGATGAAAAGTATGTGGATTTTATCCTTATTGTTTGGTTTCAGACTTTTTTCATCCATTATGTCTGGGGGATGTAATCCTTTCTACGTTCGATTTGACACGACCATTTCTCTCCTGATTTTCATTCTCTTTTTCTCTTGGCTTTTTTACATTAAGCATTTGGAGCAGGTTTATCGTGATGAGCAGACCATTCAGAGACAGGAAGATGAAAATCGTTCCTTGCAAGGAATGGTGGATAAGTTGGGTCATCTCTATGACGAAGTTCGAGGTTTCCGTCATGATTTTGCAGGAATTGTCGCTAGCATGGAGCCTGCCATAGCGAATCAAGATATGGCTGAGGTGTCTACCATTTATCAAGATGTTTTTCTAAAGACCAATGAAAAGCTGAGGAAGGCGGACTACACAGCCTTTAATCTTCACAATATCCATGACATAGCCATTCGTAATACCTTGGCCAAAGTCATGATTGTGGCAGATAAGCAGGGGATTCATTTTAGTTTGGAGACAGTGGGGGTTGTTGAAGAGCTGGCATTGCCGATGTTGGAGGCTATCCGTATCCTATCTATTCTTACTAAAAATGCCTTGGAGGCAACCAGTGAGGCTGAAAATCCGCAGATTTGGGTTGCTTTGTTGGCAGGTGATAGGAGTGTTCGTTTTATCATTGAAAACACTCGTAAGAAAGAAGAACTGAACCCCAGCATTCTCAGTCAAAAGGGTTACTCGACCAAGGAAAGCCACAGTGGACTGGGCTTAGCGACCTTGGAGGATATGGTTTTTCATTATGATTTGAACTTAGATACCCAGCTAGGAGAAACGACCTTTAGACAAGATTTAGAATTGCCATTTAAGGATGAGAAACGAGGGGGAGAGGAATGAGAATTTTAGTTTTAGAAGATGATAGAGTCCAGCAAGGACGGATAGAGCAGACTTTACTAGATATTGGTCGCTCTCGCAATTTAAGATTAGAAATTGATATTGCCAAAAACTATGGAGATGTTGAAAAGTATTCTCAGTATTTTGACCATTACCAACTCTATTTATTGGATTTAGAGATTGATGGAGAGCGTGAACGGGGCTTTCAGGTTGCTCAACAGGTTCGGGAGCGGGATCCTTTTACAAGCATTGTCTTTGTGTCCACGCACTCGGAGGCCTTACCTCTAGCTTTTCGCTACCACTTGTCTGCCTTGGATTTTATTTCCAAGGATCAGCCTGAGGAGGATTACCGTCATCAGCTGGAGCGCTGTCTGGACTATGTACTGGCAGTGGATAAGAGGGAAAATATGCGTCTCTTTACCTATAGTTTTGAGGGAAGACGGGGCTTTACTCTGCCCTACCATGAGATTTTAGCCTTTGAAACTTCAGTGGAATCTCATCGTATCAAGGTCTATTATGCAAATCATTCTATCAAGACTATTTATGGCAGTCTCAAGGATATCGCTGCCAAGGCTGAAAAAGATTACTTTGTCTATGCCAATCGCAATACGTTAGTCAGTTTACAGGCAATTGAAGAGATGACTGCCACAGAAGTAACCTTGTTAGAAGGCTTGCATTTCCCCGTATCACGAACAGCCAGAAGAACACTTAAAAAACATCTCAATGTCTAATATCTGTTAGACTTGGATGAGTTTATCAATAAGAATGTCGGAAAAATTTCTGATATTCTTATTTTTTTGACTTCTTTTTCGAATAGATAAGTAAGAGGAAAAGGAAAGGAGCCTAGTTCATGTTTATATCAATGTTCTACCCATGGTTTACCGAGTTATTTTTTAAATAAATTTAATTTAGTTGTACATTTTCGAAATTTTTTCGATTAGATAAGTAAGAGGAAAAGGAAAGGAGTTTGCTTCATGTATCTACCAATTTTCTATTCATGGTACATTAAATTATTTTTCAAATAAATTTAATTTAGTTGTACATTTTCGAAATTTTTTTCGAATAGATAAGCAAGAGGAAACAGAAAGGAGTCTGGTTTATGTATCTACCAATCTTGTATCCGTGGTTCATTAAATTATTTTTTAAATAAAATTTAATTTAGTTGTACATTTTCGAAATTTTTTTCGAATAGATAAGTAAGAGGAAAAGGAAGGAGACTACGCGATGTATTTACCAATCTTATTGCCATGGTTTATCAAATGGTATTTAAAATAAATGAAATCTACCTGTTCATTTTAAATCACTTCTCAAATAGATAAGTGAGACGAAAAGGAATTCAGTAATTTATCTATTCTGGTTTTTAAAATGGTTTAAGAGCCAGAAATCGTAAACTAAAAAATAGAAATAAAGGAGAAAAAAGATGACAAATTTTGACAAAATGGAACAGAACTTTGTAGCTCTTACAGAAGAAGAGTTGATGAATGTAGATGGGGGAATTGCACCACTAGTAGTTGCGTTTGGAGTAGCGGCGTTTAAAGGTTTTTCTGTAACAGGAGGGGCTATTATACTGGGAGCAGGTCTCTATCAAGTTGGTAAAAATCTGAAATAAGACTTTGGGTAAGTTTTATGAATAGAATGTTAAAAAAAATATATGTAGGATCTGCTTTAACAGCTTACAGCATATTATTAATTTATTCTCTACTTAATTTAGAGAAGGTATCGTTGGGGATCTGTATTTTGTTAGTAGCATTGACATACTATATTAATAAAAAAGAAATATTTAAAGCAAAAGTGAATAAGAGCAAGGAGAACTTAAAATGAATATTTTAGTAAATGATAATCAGTTTACAGAAATGACAGAAAAAGAACTAGCAACAGTTGATGGAGGAGTACTTCCTGCAGCGGTAGTAGCAGTTCCAGTAGGAATCAAGGTTGCAGGGTATGTTGTCGGTGGTTTATCCGCTGTAGGGCTAGCTGCATGGGGTTACTTCAGATAAGATAAAACACTGTGAAGAAATCAATGAATTTTTCAAACGAATTTGCGGCTATTATTATATCAGCTTCAGGGATGGTAGGTTTATTAGTGGGACTCACTATTGGCTTAGCTAGTATTATTTAAAGAGGGGTATAACATGCAAAATTTGAATCAATTTGAAATCGTAGAGCAAAGTGAATAAGTTGAAGTAGGTTTATTGATTGTTATCGAAGGATTATTACTTCCTGCAGGTGGAGCAGCTTTGGGGTATTATGCGAATAGACCATAATCTGATTGTAGTCAGAGAGGCATTTCTATGTTTCTAAAAAAATTCGTTAAATCAGTATTGAAAGTTTTGCCTGAAATCATGGTATTACTTAGTTCGATGTCTTATATAATCATCAGATTAGTAGCTGACATAAATAAAGTATCTTTACCTACTTGGTTTGATAATCTTAATATACCCACGATTGCATTATTTATGATGGTCTTCATTCTTTTATACAGAAGTAAAGAAAAAAAGAATGGATAAATTTGAAGTAGTAGACTCTTTATAGGGAATAGGTGTCTTATAGTAACGAATCAAAAAAAGGAGTAACTATGAATCGTAATTTAGAACGGTGTTACCTATTCTGACTATGAATAGATCATGCCAGAGGTGGCTTAGAAATAGTAGGGACATTAGAAATTGAAGTAATGAATAGGATGTCACAAATGTTACTATCAATGATTTATTTGTTCCAAGCTTGCCTAGGGTGTCAGTAAAAAATCATTTTCCTTTCAATAGCATATTTTTAGTAGGTAGGACGTTTGTTCTGCCTATTTTTTGCCCCAAAAAGTGCAGTTGAGGTGTTTATTTAGAGTTTTACATATATTTTTGATAAAATAGTTATAGAAATTAGGAAAGTTGAATAAAAGAAATGAAGAAGGTTTTAGGATATTTTTTAGTATTTGTTTTTCTATTTTTGATGAATATTTTTATCTTTAAGATACTAGCAACTCTGGGATTTCAGCTGACAATGAGTGAAAAGAGTTATATTGTACCACCGCTGTTTTCGATTATCGTTTTGTACATGATTGACAAAAGAATTAGGAAGAAAAAGAAATAAATATATATTTTAGCAGGGCATTTGTTCTGCCTATTTTTTATCCGAAAAGTGCAGTTGGGAGGTAGATAGGCGCATTTGGGAAGGAAGTCCAGTTTTTGTTTGGGGATTGGGGTAAGATAGTTGTTATCAGATGAGTTTATACTCTTCGAAAATCAAATTCAAACCACGTCAACGTCGCCTTGCCGTATATATGTGACTGACTTCGTCAGTCCTATCTACAACCTCAAAACAGTGTTTTGAGCAGCCTGCGGCTAGTTTCCTAGTTTGCTCTTTGATTTTCATTGAGTATTAGGAAAAAGGAGTTGAATATGAAATTTGGGAAACGTCACTATCGTCCGCAGGTGGATCAGATGGACTGCGGTGTAGCTTCATTAGCCATGGTTTTTGGCTACTATGGTAGCTATTATTCTTTGGCTCACTTGCGAGAATTGGCCAAGACGACCATGGATGGGACGACGGCTTTGGGCTTGGTCAAGGTGGCAGAGGAGATTGGCTTTGAGACACGAGCTATCAAGGCGGATATGACGCTTTTTGATTTGCCCGATTTGACTTTTCCTTTTGTTGCCCATGTGCTTAAGGAAGGAAAATTGCTCCACTACTATGTGGTGACTGGACAGGATAAGGATAGCATTCATATTGCCGATCCAGATCCTGGGGTGAAATTGACCAAACTGCCACGTGAGCGTTTTGCGGAAGAATGGACAGGAGTGACCCTTTTTATGGCACCTAGTCCAGACTACAAGCCTCATAAGGATCAAAAGAATGGTCTGCTCTCTTTTATCCCTATATTAGTGAAGCAGCGTGGCTTGATTGCTAATATCGTTTTGGCAACACTCTTGGTAACCTTGATTAACATTGTGGGTTCTTATTATCTGCAGTCTATCATCGATACCTATGTGCCAGATCAGATGCGTTCGACGCTGGGGATTATTTCTATTGGTTTGGTCATTGTTTATATTCTCCAGCAGATCTTGTCTTATGCTCAGGAGTATCTCTTACTTGTTTTGGGGCAACGCTTGTCTATTGATGTGATTTTGTCCTATATCAAGCATGTTTTTCACCTGCCTATGTCCTTTTTTGCGACACGCAGGACAGGGGAAATCGTGTCTCGTTTCACGGATGCTAATAGTATCATCGATGCGCTGGCTTCGACCATTCTTTCGATTTTCCTAGATGTGTCAACGGTTGTCATTATTTCCCTTGTTTTATTTTCGCAAAATACCAATCTCTTTTTCATGACTTTATTGGCACTACCTATCTACACAGTGATTATCTTTGCTTTTATGAAGCCGTTTGAAAAGATGAATCGGGATACCATGGAAGCCAATGCGGTTCTGTCTTCTTCTATCATTGAGGACATCAATGGTATTGAAACTATCAAGTCCTTGACCAGTGAGAGTCAGCGTTACCAAAAAATTGACAAGGAATTTGTGGATTATCTGAAAAAATCCTTTACCTATAGTCGAGCAGAGAGTCAGCAAAAGGCTCTGAAAAAAGTTGCCCATCTCTTGCTCAATGTCGGCATTCTCTGGATGGGGGCTGTTCTGGTCATGGATGGCAAGATGAGTTTGGGGCAGTTGATTACCTATAATACCTTGCTGGTTTACTTTACCAATCCTTTGGAAAATATCATCAATCTGCAAACTAAGCTTCAGACAGCCCAGGTTGCCAATAACCGTCTGAATGAAGTTTATCTGGTAGCTTCTGAGTTTGAGGAGAAGAAAACAGTTGAGGATCTGAGCTTGATGAAGGGAGATATGACTTTCAAGCAGGTTTCCTACAAGTATGGCTATGGTCGAGATGTCTTGTCAGATATCAATTTGACCATTCCCCAAGGCTCTAAGGTGGCTTTTGTGGGGATTTCAGGGTCAGGTAAGACGACCTTGGCCAAGATGATGGTTAATTTTTACGACCCAAGTCAAGGGGAGATTAGTCTGGGTGGTGTCAATCTCAATCAGATTGATAAAAAGGCCTTGCGCCAGTATATCAACTATCTGCCTCAACAGCCCTATGTCTTTAACGGAACGATTTTGGACAATCTTCTTTTGGGAGCCAAGGAGGGGACGACACAGGAAGATATCTTACGGGCGGTCGAATTGGCAGAGATTCGGGAGGACATTGAGCGCATGCCACTGAATTACCAGACAGAATTGACTTCGGATGGGGCAGGGATCTCAGGTGGTCAACGTCAGAGAATTGCTCTGGCACGTGCTCTCTTGACAGATGCGCCGGTCTTGATCTTGGATGAGGCGACCAGCAGTTTGGATATTCTGACAGAGAAGCGAATTGTCGATAATCTTATGGCTTTAGATAAGACCTTGATTTTCATCGCTCACCGCTTGACCATTGCTGAGCGGACAGAGAAGGTTGTTGTCTTGGATCAGGGCAAGATTGTTGAAGAAGGAAATCATGCTGATTTGCTTGCACAGGGTGGTTTTTACGCCCATTTGGTCAATAGCTAGAAAGAGGAGAGGATGAAACCAGAATTTTTAGAAAGTGCGGAGTTTTATAATCGTCGTTACCATAATTTTTCCAGTCGGGTGATTGTCCCCATGTTCCTTCTGCTCGTGTTTTTACTTGGCTTTGCAACTTTGGCAGAGAAGGAGATGAGTATGTCTACTAGAGCTACTGTCGAGCCTAGTCGTATCCTTGCAAATATCCAGTCAACTAGCAACAATCGTATTCTTGTCAATCATTTGGAAGAAAGTAAGCTGGTTAAAAAGGGAGAACTGTTGGTTCAATATCAAGAAGGGGCAGAGGGTGTCCAAGCGGAGGCCTATGCTAGTCAGCTGGACATGCTCAAGGATCAAAAAAAGCAATTGGAGTATTTGCAAAAGAGTCTGCAAGAAGGGGAGAACCACTTTCCAGAGGAGGATAAATTTGGCTACCAAGCCACCTTTCGTGACTACCTCAGCCAAGCAGGTAGTCTTAGGGCTAGTACATCGCAACAAAATGAGACCATCGCGTCCCAGAATGCAGCAGCTAGCCAAACCCAAGCCGAAATCGGCAACCTCATCAGCCAAACAGAGGCTAAAATTCGCGATTACCAGACAGCTAAGTCAGCTATTGAAACAGGTGCTTCCTTGGACAGTCAGAATCTAGCCTACTCTCTCTTCCAGTCCTACAAGTCTCAGGGCGAGGAAAATCCGCAAGCTAAGGCACAAGCAGTTGCGCAGGTAGAAGCACAGCTTTCTCAGTTAGAATCTAGTCTTGCTACTTATCGTGTCCAGTATGCAGGTTCAGGTATCCAGCAAGCCTATGCGTCAGGCTTAAGCAGTCAATTGGAGTCTCTCAAATCCCAACACTTGGCAAAGGTTGGTCAGGAATTGACCCTTCTAGACCAGAAAATCTTGGAAGCAGAGTCAGGTAAGAAGGTACAGGGAAATCTTCTAGACAAGGGGAAAATTACGGCCAGTGAGGATGGGGTGCTTCACCTTAATCCTGAGACTAGTGATTCTACCATGGTTGCAGAAGGTGGCCTACTAGCCCAACTCTATCCGTCCTTGGAAAAAGAAGGGAAAGCCAAACTAACAGCTTATCTTAGTTCAAAAGATGTAGCAAGAGTCAAGATTGGGGACTCTGTTCGTTATACTACGACTCATGATGCCAAGAATCAAATTTTCCTAGATTCTACGATTACCAGCATAGATGCGACAGCTACCAAGACTGAGAAAGGGAATTTCTTTAAAATCGAGGCGGAGACTAATCTAACTTCTGAGCAGGCTGAAAAACTTCGGTATGGGGTGGAAGGTCGTCTGCAGATGATTACGGGCAAGAAAAGTTATCTGCGCTATTATTTGGATCAGTTTTTGAATAAAGAGTAATGTTCGTGTTTTTGGAGTTATACTCAATGAAAATCAAAGAGCAAACTAGAAAACTAGCCGCAGGCTGTACTTGAGTACGGCAAGGCGACGTTGACGCGGTTTGAATTTGATTTTCGAAGAGTATTAAATGATTTTAAAACTGTGAGAAAGATACTTCTTGCAGTTTTTTCTTTACGATTTTTAGAGTTAATGTGTTATTTATTCGGTTAAATTCTTGTAATTTTAGGTTTTTTGTGGTAGAATGTGCTCAAGTAATACGAAAGGCGAACTTTAAAATGTCAAAACAATTGATCTATTCGGGAAAAGCTAAAGACATCTATACAACTGAGGATGAAAATCTTATTATTTCAACTTACAAGGACCAGGCGACTGCTTTCAATGGTGTCAAGAAGGAGCAGATTGCAGGCAAGGGAGTATTGAATAATCAGATTTCATCTTTTATTTTTGAGAAATTAAATGCGGCTGGTGTGGCGACTCACTTTGTGGAGAAGCTTTCAGACACGGAACAACTCAATAAAAAGGTTAAGATTATTCCTTTGGAAGTCGTGCTCCGCAACTATACTGCTGGTTCCTTTTCAAAACGTTTTGGTGTAGACGAAGGTATCGCATTTGAGACTCCGATTGTCGAATTTTACTATAAAAATGATGATTTGGATGATCCCTTTATCAATGATGAGCATGTGAAATTTCTAAAGATTGCGGATGACCAGCAGATTGCCTACTTGAAGGAAGAAACCCGTCGTATCAATGAACTCTTGAAAGCTTGGTTTGCTGAGATTGGGCTTAAGTTGATTGACTTTAAGCTAGAGTTCGGTTTTGACAAGGATGGCAAGATTATCTTAGCAGATGAATTTTCACCAGATAACTGCCGTTTGTGGGATGCGGATGGCAACCACATGGATAAGGATGTTTTCCGTAGGGGACTAGGTGAATTAACCGATGTTTATGAAGTTGTTTGGGAAAAGTTGCAGGAATTGAAATAATCTGTTTGCAACGGAAAACCTTCGTCTCTCAACTAAAAGGACTTAGGCTGAAAAGGTCCCCCGACCTTTTCACTCCGTAGAGGATTGGGAGAACTAACCGACGTTTACGAGATTGTTTGGGAAAAGTTGCAAGAATTGAAATAACAACCTCAAGGTCGTTGGAACATTGTAAGAGCTGAAATAAAGGAATAAGAATTGATGGATAAACGTATTTTTGTTGAAAAAAAGGCTGATTTTCAGGTCAAGTCAGAGAGTTTGGTTAGAGAACTCCAGCATAACTTGGGACTTTCAAGCTTGAAAAGTATTCGTATTGTGCAAGTGTATGATGTCTTTAGCTTGGCTGAGGACTTGTTTGCGCCTGCAGAGAAACACATTTTCTCTGAGCAGGTGACAGACCATGTCTTGGATGAAGCTGCTGTACAGGCGGATCTTGCCAACTATGCTTTCTTTGCCATTGAAAGCCTGCCAGGGCAGTTTGACCAGCGTGCGGCTTCTTCACAGGAAGCCTTGCTTTTGTTGGGAAGTTCGAGTGATGTGACGGTTAATACAGCACAATTGTACTTGGTCAATAAAGATATTGATGCGACTGAGTTGGAAGCAGTCAAAAACTACTTACTCAACCCAGTTGATTCTCGTTTCAAGGACATCACAACAGGGATTGCCAAGCAGGAATTTTCAGAGTCGGACAAGACCATTCCTAAATTGACTTTCTTTGAAAGTTATACAGCAGAAGACTTTGCCCGCTACAAGGCAGAGCAAGGGATGGCCATGGAAGTGGATGATTTGCTCTTTATCCAAGACTACTTTAAGTCAATAGGGCGCGTGCCGACGGAAACAGAGCTCAAGGTTTTGGACACTTACTGGTCTGACCACTGCCGTCATACGACTTTTGAAACAGAGTTGAAACAGATTGATTTCTCAGCATCGAAATTCCAAAAGCAATTGCAGGCGACTTATGACAAGTATATTGCCATGCGTGATGAGTTGGGCCGTTCGGAGAAACCACAAACCTTGATGGACATGGCGACTATTTTCGGTCGTTATGAGCGTGCTAATGGACGTTTGGACGATATGGAGGTGTCTGACGAAATCAATGCCTGCTCGGTTGAAATCGAAGTGGACGTTGATGGTGTCAAGGAACCTTGGCTCCTCATGTTTAAAAACGAAACCCACAACCACCCAACGGAAATTGAGCCATTTGGTGGAGCGGCTACTTGTATCGGTGGAGCCATTCGTGACCCATTGTCAGGTCGCTCATATGTTTACCAAGCTATGCGTATCTCAGGTGCGGGTGATATTACCGCACCGATTTCGGAAACGCGTGCTGGGAAATTACCACAACAAGTCATTTCTAAAACAGCGGCCCATGGTTATTCTTCATACGGTAACCAGATTGGACTTGCAACAACCTACGTTCGTGAATACTTCCACCCAGGCTTTGTAGCTAAACGCATGGAGCTAGGTGCTGTTGTCGGAGCGGCTCCTAAGAGCAATGTTGTCCGTGAAAAACCGGAAGCGGGAGATGTGATTATTCTCCTTGGAGGTAAGACTGGACGTGATGGTGTCGGTGGTGCGACAGGTTCTTCTAAGGTTCAAACAGTTGAGTCCGTGGAAACTGCTGGTGCTGAGGTTCAAAAAGGGAATGCCATCGAAGAGCGCAAGATTCAACGTCTTTTCCGTAATGGCGATGTCACTCGTCTTATTAAGAAATCCAATGACTTTGGTGCTGGTGGTGTCTGTGTAGCTATCGGTGAATTGGCAGACGGTCTTGAAATTGACCTAGACAAAGTGCCTCTTAAATACCAAGGCTTGAATGGTACCGAAATTGCCATCTCTGAATCTCAAGAACGGATGGCAGTTGTGGTTCGTCCTGAGGATGTAGATGCCTTCGTTGCGGAATGTAACAAAGAAAATATTGATGCTGTTGTAGTTGCGACAGTGACGGAAAAACCAAATCTAGTCATGCACTGGAATGGTGAAACCATTGTCGACTTGGAACGTCGTTTCCTTGATACCAATGGTGTGCGCGTGGTCGTAGATGCTAAGGTTGTGGACAAGGATGTCAAACTCCCAGAAGAGCGTCAAACATCTGCTAACACACTTGAAGTTGATACCCTTGCGGTTCTGTCTGATCTCAACCATGCGAGTCAAAAAGGCTTGCAGACTATCTTTGATTGCTCTGTTGGTCGTTCAACGGTTAATCACCCACTTGGTGGTCGTTACCAACTCACACCAACTGAGGCATCTGTGCAAAAATTGCCAGTTCAACACGGTGTGACTCATACTGCGTCAGTCATGGCTCAAGGTTTCAACCCATATGTAGCAGAATGGTCTCCATACCACGGTGCTGCCTATGCGGTTATTGAAGCGACTGCTCGTTTGGTTGCTGCTGGTGCCAACTGGTCTAAGGCTCGTTTCTCTTACCAAGAGTATTTCGAGCGTATGGATAAACAAGCAGAGCGTTTTGGTCAGCCAGTAGCAGCTCTCCTAGGTTCTATCGAGGCACAAATTCAGCTTGGTTTGCCATCTATCGGTGGTAAGGACTCCATGTCTGGTACTTTTGAAGAATTGACAGTACCGCCAACCTTGGTTGCCTTTGGGGTGACGACGGCAGATAGCCGTAATGTGCTCTCTCCAGAATTTAAAGCTGTTGGGGAAAATATCTATTACATCTCCGGTCAAGCACTCTCTGCAGAGATTGATTTTGACTTGATTAAGAAAAATTTTGCTCAGTTTGAAGCCCTTCAAAAGGCTCACAAAGTGACATCTGCATCAGCTGTCAAATATGGTGGTGTGGTTGAAAGTTTGGCTCTTGCTACCTTTGGAAATCATATCGGTGCAGAGGTGATCTTGTCTGAACTTGAAACGGCTTTGACAGCTCAATTGGGTGGATTTGTCTTTACATCTCCTGAAGAAATTGCTGGAGTAGAGAAAATCGGTCAAACAAGTGCAGACTTTACACTAACTGTCAACGGTGTGAAGCTAGATGGACACAAACTTGACAGTGCCTTCCAAGGAAAACTGGAAGAAGTTTACCCAACAGAATTTGCTCAAGCGAAAGAACTAGCTGAAGTACCAGCTGTGGTATCAGATGTTGTGATTAAAGCAAAAGAAAAGGTTGAAAAACCTGTGGTTTACATCCCAGTCTTCCCAGGAACCAACTCAGAATATGACTCAGCCAAGGCATTTGAAAAAGAAGGCGCAGAGGTTAACTTGGTGCCATTCGTGACACTCAATGAAGAAGCCATTGTCAAGTCAGTTGAAACCATGGTTGACAATATCGGTAAGGCTAACATCCTCTTCTTTGCAGGTGGATTCTCAGCTGCGGACGAACCAGATGGATCAGCTAAGTTTATTGTCAATATCCTGCTCAATGAAAAAGTGCGTGCAGCTATTGATAGCTTTATCGCCCGTGGTGGCTTGATTATCGGTATCTGTAATGGATTCCAGGCCTTGGTCAAATCAGGTCTTCTTCCATACGGAAACTTTGAAGATGCCAGCAGTACGAGCCCAACCCTCTTCTACAATGATGCCAACCAACACGTGGCCAAGATGGTGGAAACTCGGATTGCCAATACCAACTCGCCGTGGTTGACTGGGGTGCAAGTGGGTAATATTCATGCTATCCCAGTATCGCATGGTGAAGGGAAGTTTGTTGTGACGGCTGAAGAATTTGCAGAGCTTCGTGCCAATGGTCAAATCTTTAGCCAATACGTTGATTTTGAAGGCAAACCAAGTATGGATTCTAAGTACAATCCGAATGGTTCTATCCATGCCATCGAAGGAATTACCAGCAAGAACGGCCAAATCATTGGTAAAATGGGACACTCAGAACGTTATGAAGACGGTCTTTTCCAAAATATCCCAGGAAATAAAGACCAGCACCTGTTTGCGTCGGCGGTTAAATACTTTACTGGAAAATAAGACTTGCAGATGTTTTAATAGATAGTATCAGTAATGTAAAAGTCATGTAGATTTAGCTCTTGGTGCTACACAAATAAAAATTAGGTATATAAAATGACATACGAAGTAAAATCTCTTAATGAAGAATGCGGTGTTTTCGGTATCTGGGGACATCCAGATGCTGCTAAATTGACCTATTTTGGTCTCCATAGTCTTCAGCACCGTGGTCAAGAGGGGGCAGGAATCCTTTCCAATGACCAAGGGAAATTAAAGCGGCATCGCGATATGGGTCTTCTATCAGAAGTCTTCAGAAACCCTGCTAACTTAGATAAATTGACGGGGACTGGTGCGATTGGGCATGTGCGTTACGCGACTGCTGGCGAAGCTTCTGTAGATAATATCCAGCCTTTCCTTTTTCGTTTTCACGATATGCAGTTTGGTTTGGCTCATAATGGAAATCTGACCAATGCAGCCTCTCTCAAGAAAGAACTAGAACAAAGAGGAGCGATTTTCAGCGCGACTTCGGACTCGGAAATCTTGGCCCACCTCATTCGTCGCAGTCATAATCCTAGCCTGATGGGCAAAATCAAGGAGGCGCTCAGTCTAGTTAAAGGTGGCTTTGCCTATATCTTGCTGTTTGAAGATAAGTTAATTGCTGCTCTTGACCCCAATGGTTTCCGTCCGCTTTCTATCGGGAAAATGGCCAACGGAGCAGTGGTTGTTTCATCTGAAACCTGTGCTTTTGAGGTTATTGGTGCTGAATGGATTCGTGATTTGAAGCCAGGTGAGATTGTGATCATTGATGACAAGGGAATCCAGTATGATAGCTATACAGATGATACCCAGTTAGCAATCTGTTCTATGGAGTATATCTATTTTGCTCGCCCTGATTCTAACATTCATGGTGTCAATGTTCATACGGCACGTAAACGTATGGGTGCTCAATTGGCGCGTGAATTCAAGCATGAGGCGGATATCGTGGTCGGTGTGCCCAATTCTTCCCTCAGCGCGGCTATGGGATTTTCTGAAGAGTCCGGGCTACCAAATGAAATGGGCCTCATCAAGAACCAATACACCCAACGTACCTTTATCCAACCGACTCAAGAATTACGGGAGCAAGGGGTGCGGATGAAACTCTCTGCTGTTTCAGGCGTTGTAAAAGGCAAGCGTGTGGTTATGATTGATGACTCTATTGTACGTGGAACAACCTCTCGTCGGATCGTTCAACTCTTGAAAGAAGCGGGTGCGACTGAGGTTCACGTTGCCATTGGTAGTCCAGCGCTAGCTTATCCATGCTTCTACGGGATTGATATCCAGACCCGTCAGGAGCTGATTGCGGCCAATCATACGGTCGAAGAAACTCGTCAAATCATTGGAGCGGACAGTCTGACATACCTTTCTGTTGAAGGTTTGATTGAGTCGATTGGGATTGAAACAGATGCGCCAAATGGCGGTCTCTGTGTCGCTTACTTTGACGGTGACTACCCAACACCTCTCTATGACTATGAAGAAGATTATCGTAGAAGTTTGGAAGAAAAGACCAGTTTTTACAAATAGATGACAGATTTTCCATTAAAAAAAAGTAACAAATAGATGACAAATAAGAATGCTTATGCCCCACGTCTCACTACTGACTAAAAGCTAAAGCATTTGTCAGTAGACGCTTTCTCCTATGGGACCAAAGCTAGAGACCTGACTAGTATTTTTAGATAAAATAATTGTTTATCTAAAAATACGTCGCAGTCTTTCCCAAAAAAAGAAAAGGAAAAATAAAATGGCAAATAAAAATGCGTACGCTCAATCTGGTGTGGATGTTGAAGCGGGTTATGAAGTTGTTGAACGGATCAAAAAGCACGTGGCTCGTACGGAGCGTGCAGGTGTCATGGGAGCACTGGGTGGCTTTGGTGGTATGTTTGACCTTTCAAAGACTGGGGTTAAAGAACCCGTCTTGATTTCAGGAACTGATGGTGTCGGAACCAAGCTCATGCTGGCTATCAAGTACGACAAGCACGATACCATCGGTCAGGACTGTGTAGCCATGTGTGTCAATGATATCATCGCTGCGGGTGCGGAGCCCCTCTATTTCCTTGACTACGTAGCGACAGGGAAGAATGAACCAGCTAAGCTAGAACAAGTGGTTGCTGGTGTGGCAGAAGGTTGTGTGCAGGCAGGAGCTGCCCTCATCGGTGGAGAAACTGCTGAAATGCCTGGTATGTATGGCGCAGATGACTACGATCTGGCTGGTTTTGCAGTTGGTGTGGCTGAAAAATCTCAAATCATAGACGGTTCAAAAGTAGCTGAAGGTGATGTGATTCTTGGACTTGCTTCAAGTGGTATTCACTCAAATGGTTACTCACTCGTTCGTCGTGTCTTTGCGGACTATACAGGTGAGGAAGTCTTACCAGAATTGGAGGGCAAGAAACTCAAAGAAGTTCTTCTTGAGCCGACTCGTATCTATGTCAAGGCTGTCTTGCCGCTCATCAAAGAAGAGTTGGTCAACGGTATTGCCCACATCACAGGTGGCGGCTTCATCGAAAATGTCCCTCGCATGTTTGCAGCTGACTTGGCTGCTGAGATTGAAGAAGACAAGGTTCCAGTGCTTCCAATTTTCAAAGCCCTTGAAAAATACGGTCAGAACAAACATGAAGAAATGTTTGAAATCTTCAATATGGGTGTGGGACTCATGTTGGCAGTTAGCCCTGAAAATGTAGGCCGTGTCAAGGAATTGTTGGATGAACCAGTCTATGAAATTGGTCGCATCTTCAAGAAAGAAAACGAAAGTGTCATCATCAAATGAAAAAAATAGCGGTTTTTGCCTCTGGTAATGGCTCAAATTTTCAGGTGATAGCGGAACAATTTCCAGTAGAGTTTGTCTTTTCAGACCATCGTGACGCCTATGTGCTCGAACGTGCAGACAAGCTCGGCGTTCTGTCCTATGCTTTTGAACTCAAGGAGTTTGACAACAAGGCAGACTACGAAGCAGCCCTTGTCGAACTCTTGGAAGAGCACCAGATTGACTGGGTTTGTCTAGCAGGCTACATGAAAATTGTTGGGCCTACTTTACTGGCAGCTTATGAAGGCAGAATTATCAACATTCATCCAGCCTACTTGCCAGAATTTCCAGGAGCTCATGGGATTGAGGATGCTTGGAATGCTGGCGTGGATCAGTCTGGTGTGACCATTCACTGGGTGGACTCTGGAGTGGATACAGGAAAGGTCATCAAACAAGTACGTGTACCACGGTTGGCTGATGATACCATTGAAAGTTTTGAAACTCGGATTCATGAGGCAGAGTACAAGTTGTATCCGGAAGTTATTAGAGAATTGTTGGACAAGTAGATGAAAAAATGGTTGGAAACACTTGCCTTGATTACCTTGGTAATCATTCTACGTTTATTGGTAAATTTTTTCTTCCCAGAGATTCCCTATTGGGGGAGATTTTTACTGACAGTAATTTTGGGAGTCTTGGTAATCGTCTCCCTATACTTTATGAATCGAAAAATTCGTAGGTAGAGAGTTTGAAAATGAAAGGAAAAAACATGACTAAACGCGCCTTAATCAGTGTCTCAGATAAAGCGGGCATTGTTGAATTTGCCCAAGAGCTCAAAAAACTTAGTTGGGAGATTATCTCGACAGGTGGTACCAAGGTTGCCCTTGATACTGCTGGGATAGAAACCATTGCCATTGATTATGTGACTGGTTTTCCAGAGATGATGGACGGTCGTGTCAAGACCCTTCATCCAAATATCCACGGTGGTCTTCTTGCTCGTCGTGACCTTGATAGCCACCTTCAAGCGGCTAAGAACAATAATATCGAATTGATCGACCTTGTTGTGGTCAATCTTTATCCATTCAAGGAGACTATTCTCAAACCAGATGTGACTTACGCTGACGCGGTTGAAAACATCGATATTGGTGGCCCATCAATGCTTCGTTCAGCAGCGAAGAACCACGCTAGCGTAACAGTTGTAGTAGACCCTGTTGACTATGCTGTGGTTCTTGACGAATTGGCAGCAAATGGTGAAACGACTTACGAAACGCGTCAACGTTTGGCAGCCAAAGTTTTCCGTCACACAGCGGCTTATGATGCCTTGATTGCAGAATACTTCACAACTCAAGTGGGTGAAAGTAAGCCTGAAAAGTTGACCTTGACTTATGACCTCAAGCAAGCCATGCGTTACGGTGAGAACCCTCAACAAGACGCGGATTTCTACCAAAAAGCTTTGCCGACAGACTACTCAATTGCATCAGCCAAACAGCTCAACGGTAAAGAATTGTCATTCAACAATATCCGTGATGCTGATGCTGCTATCCGTATCATCCGTGACTTCAAAGACCGTCCAACCGTTGTGGCTCTCAAACACATGAACCCATGTGGAATCGGTCAAGCTGACGACATCGAAACTGCTTGGGACTATGCTTATGAGTCTGACCCAGTCTCAATTTTCGGTGGTATTGTCGTTCTCAACCGTGAGGTGGATGCTGCGACTGCTGAGAAGATGCATGGTGTATTCCTTGAAATCATCATCGCACCAAGCTATACGGATGAAGCGCTAGCCATTTTGACCAACAAAAAGAAAAACTTGCGCATCCTTGCCTTGCCATTTGACGCTCAAGATGCTAGTGAAGTGGAAGCAGAGTACACAGGTGTTGTCGGTGGACTTCTTGTGCAAAACCAAGACGTGGTTAAGGAAAGCCCTGCTGACTGGCAAGTGGTGACCAAACGCCAACCAACTGAGACAGAAGCGACAGCACTTGAGTTTGCTTGGAAGGCTATTAAATACGTCAAATCAAACGGTATCATCGTGACCAATGATCATATGACGCTGGGTGTTGGACCAGGTCAAACCAACCGTGTGGCTTCTGTTCGTATTGCTATTGACCAAGCTAAAGACCGTCTGGACGGCGCTGTGCTTGCTTCAGATGCCTTCTTCCCATTTGCGGATAACGTGGAAGAAATTGCCAAAGCAGGTATCAAGGCCATCATCCAGCCAGGAGGCTCAGTCCGTGACCAAGAATCTATCGAAGCGGCAGACAAATATGGCTTGACTATGGTCTTCACAGGCGTGAGACATTTTAGACATTAAGAAGGTAAAGGGAAGAAAACAGTTTCTTTCCTTTTTTTGCGTAAAAACGCGGAGTGAAACAAGATTAAAACGAACGTTTATGTTATAATATTAGTAAATAATTCGCAAAAGAGGTTGTAAGATGAAGCTGTTAGTTGTCGGTTCGGGTGGTCGTGAGCATGCGATTGCTAAGAAGTTGCTTGAGTCAAAAGACGTTGAAAAAGTATTTGTAGCTCCTGGGAATGACGGTATGACTCTGGATGGTCTGGAATCGGTAAATATCTCTATTTCCGAACATTCTAAATTGATTGAGTTTGCAAAAACCAACGATATTGCTTGGACCTTTATAGGGCCAGATGACGCCCTTGCGGCTGGTCTCGTGGATGATTTCCATGCGGCTGGTCTCAAAGCCTTTGGTCCGACAAGATTGGCAGCTGAGCTGGAGTGGTCCAAGGATTTTGCCAAGGAAATCATGGTCAAATACGGCGTTCCGACAGCAGCCTATGGCACATTCTCAGATTTCGAGGAAGCCAAGGCCTATATCGAAAAGCAGGGTGCGCCTATCGTAGTCAAGGCGGATGGCTTGGCGCTTGGGAAGGGTGTCGTCGTTGCGGAGACGGTTGAGCAAGCAGTCGAAGCAGCTCATGAGATGCTATTGGACAATAAATTCGGTGATTCAGGTGCGCGTGTAGTTATTGAGGAATTCCTTGATGGGGAGGAATTTTCACTCTTTGCCTTTGTCAATTGTGATAAGTTCTACATCATGCCAACGGCTCAGGACCACAAACGTGCCTATGATGGTGACAAGGGGCCCAACACGGGAGGTATGGGGGCATATGCGCCAGTTCCACACTTACCACAGAGTGTGGTTGATACAGCGGTTGACACCATTGTCAAGCCAGTCCTTGATGGCATGATTAAAGAAGGGCGCCCTTATCTGGGTATCCTTTACGCAGGGCTTATCTTGACAGCTGATGGACCTAAGGTCATCGAGTTTAATGCTCGCTTCGGAGATCCTGAAACTCAGATTATTCTACCTCGTTTAACATCTGACTTTGCACAAAATATTACGGATATCCTCGATGGCAAGGAGCCAAACATCACCTGGACGGACAAAGGTGTGACTCTGGGTGTGGTTGTTGCATCCAACGGTTATCCGCTAGACTATGAAAAAGGTGTCAAGCTGCCAGCCAAGACAGAAGGAGACATCATCACCTACTATGCAGGTGCTAAGTTTGCGGAAAATAGCAGAGCACTGCTATCAAACGGTGGACGTGTTTATATGCTCGTTACCACAGCCGATACCGTCAAAGAAGCCCAAAACACCATCTACGGCGAACTCAACAAACAAAACACAGAAGGCCTCTTTTACCGAACAGATATTGGAAGTAAGGCTATAAAAGATTAACAGATACTAACTTTGTCATGGCGAGCAAGAGCGAGCCAAAGTAAGATAATGGTCGCCGTGGTGAAAAGACCAGAACAGATACTGTTCTGGTCGGGGAAACTTTGAGACCTTAGGCTCAAAGTTTAGGAATGAAACCGAAGGTTTGCTTCCGTCCCCACCACCTAAGACCATTATCAAAAAAGAAGAAAAAAGGAAAAATTATGACTAAACCAATTATTTCCATCATCATGGGCTCAAAATCTGACTGGGCAACCATGCAAAAAACCGCCGAAGTCCTAGACCGCTTCAGCGTTGCTTACGAAAAGAAGGTTGTATCTGCCCACCGCACACCAGACCTTATGTTCAAGCATGCCGAAGAGGCTCGTCGCCGTGGTATCCAGGTCATCATCGCAGGTGCTGGGGGCGCAGCTCACTTGCCAGGAATGGTAGCTGCCAAAACAACCCTTCCTGTCATCGGGGTACCTATCAAGTCGCGCGCTCTTAGTGGCGTGGACTCGCTCTACTCTATCGTACAGATGCCGGGTGGCGTGCCTGTTGCGACTATGGCTATCGGAGAAGCTGGAGCGACTAACGCTGCCCTCTTTGCCCTCCGTCTCCTGTCAGTAGAGGATCAGGCTATCGCGACAGCATTGGCAGATTTCGCAGAAGAGCAAGGAAAAATCGCAGAGGAGTCTACAAATGAGCTCATCTAAAACAATCGGAATTATCGGTGGTGGCCAGCTGGGTCAAATGATGGCTATTTCTGCTATCTACATGGGCCACAAGGTTATCGCGCTGGATCCTGCGGCTGATTGCCCGGCCTCTCGAGTGGCGGAAATCATCGTGGCTCCTTATAACGATGTGGATGCCCTTCGTCAGTTAGCTGAGCGTTGCGATGTCCTTACCTATGAGTTTGAAAATGTCGATGCTGACGGTCTGGATGCGGTTATCAAGGAAGGACAACTCCCTCAAGGAACAGACCTGCTCCGCATCTCTCAAAATCGCATTTTTGAAAAGGACTTCCTCTCAAACAAGGCACAAGTCACTGTGGCACCTTACAAGGTCGTGACCTCAAGCCAAGACTTGGCAGATATTGACCTGTCGAAAAACTATGTCCTCAAGACGGCGACTGGTGGCTACGATGGGCATGGACAAAAAGTCATTCGCTCAGAAGCAGACTTGGAAGAAGCCTATGCGCTAGCCGATTCAGCAAACTGTGTTTTGGAAGAATTTGTCAATTTTGACCTTGAGATTTCTGTCATCGTGTCAGGAAATGGCAAGGACGTGACGGTTTTTCCAGTTCAGGAAAATATTCATCGTAACAACATTCTTTCAAAAACTATTGTCCCTGCTCGCATTTCGGATAGTCTAGCAGCCAAAGCCAAAGTAATGGCAGTGCGAATTGCTGAACAACTGAACTTGTCTGGAACTCTCTGTGTGGAAATGTTTGCGACAGCTGATGACATCGTTGTCAATGAGATCGCCCCACGCCCACATAACTCAGGACACTACTCAATCGAAGCCTGTGACTTTTCGCAGTTTGACACCCACATTTTCGGTGTTCTGGGAGCACCATTGCCAGTCATTAAACTGCATGCGCCTGCTGTTATGCTTAATGTTCTCGGCCAACACGTCGAGGTCGCTGAAAAATATGTCACAGAAAATTCAAGCGCCCACCTTCATATGTATGGTAAAATAGAAGCGAAGCACAATCGTAAGATGGGACATGTGACTTTGTTTAGTGATGTGCCGGATAGTGTGGATGAGTTTGGAGAAGGGATTGATTTTTAGGTGAGAATAGCAATTTTAGGTCTTGGGGTTATCGGGACCATTTATGCCTATGCTTTTCAAAAAGCAGGTCATCAGGTAGAGCACGTGCTGAGAGAAAGTAAGAAAAGTACAGCACCAAACGTCTTGACAGTTGATTTACTAGATGGCCGTTATGTTTCCAAAGGTGAAAATAAACAGGATACCTATGCGGTTCATGTGGCGGAGGCTCATGCGGAATATGATTTTATTCTTATCAGTGTGCGTCATGGTTTTGTAAAAGAAGCCGTGGAAACCTTGCGAGAAAATCGGATTAAAGGAACTCTCGTTTTCTTCTGTAATTTCTGGAATACGCGAGAGGAAGTAGAGAAATGGGCAGGGGAGTATGACTATATTCTCGCATTTCCGACAGCTGGTGGTCATATGAATAAGGGCCATTTAGATGGCGTCTTGTTCGACCATTTAATGTTAGAAGGGGAGAAAAAAGCACACATCCTCAATTATGCTGATTTGACGGATTTGCTGATTTCAGCAGATTTGAGTTGGGAGATTCCCCATGATATGGTCGAGTGGATTTGGATTCACATGGCGATTAATGCGGGTGTCACCTCGACAGCTGCACGCTCGGGAAATCTAGAAAATCCAGAAAAATTGGCTTTGAACTTGATGAACAGTTCTTCGGAATTATCATTAGCCATCAAGGCCATTCGAGAGGCTTTGAAAGTCGTAGAAGCGCGTGGTGTGAATTTGAAGCTTTACAAAGCAGAACTCTTGCCTTATAAAATTCCCGCTTGGATTGCAGGGAAGGCCATGAAAGCTATGTTTGCGAAAAATGAGCTAACCCGAAAAATCATGACCTTGCATAATGATAAACAAGATATCTTTTACTGTTGTCAAAGTGTCTATCTGACAGGTCAGGAGTTGGGTGTTGAGATGCCTATTCTGGAAGCCAATATGAAGGGGATTTCGCTGTAGGAGGTTTTATGATTCAAATCATTGTTAATGCATTTGTAGAAGATAGTAAGGAAAATGCTGTTGTGGAAGTTGTTTTTGCAAGTGCTGATCACGACAAAGTTCAAGAAAAGTACCAAGAACTTATGGCTCAATTTCCTAACAACTATCTCGTAATCTACGACTTACCACTGGATACCAACTTGAATGAACTTGGACACTATCCGTCTGTGGCGATAGGGAAAGAGGAGTTTGGAGTGTAAGACAGGTTCTCGACGACTGTTGGTGTAGTTTTAATTTATAGAAAATCAAGGGAGATAAGTTAAATGATTTATCCAAAGCATATTTTATGTATAACGTGTGAAAAATGCTATGAGTTAGGTATTCAAATGGGAGTATATCCTGCTACTTTCCAATTTGAATGTAAAGACTGCAAAACACCGATTAGTGGTGAGGTAAAATTTGAACCTTTTGAACTAATTTTAAAAAACGCTACAGAGCTAAATGAAGAAGCTCCTAACTATCAAAAATATACAAAATTACCTATTTGGCGTTTAGATGTTTCCTCAGAATTTCCAACAAATAAACTATATTTAAAAGAGACTGTCATAGATGGAATATTGTCCTCACCATTCCTCAACCAAGCAATGCGTTTGGATAAATTTAAAAGTGACTCGGAGTATGGTGGTGTGACAGAGATTTCTAAAGCAATGAAGTTTGCAGACTTTGTTACGGAAGGAAAATTTAACAATATTCTTCGTTTGTTCAATTTGTTTTGGAATAAACAAGAAAAATATTTGTATCGTGATTTAAAGAAATTATTAGATGAAAATAAGCATTTAACCCTGTTTAGAGAAGTAAAGAATGTTAGTGATGCGACGATAGTCTTACACCAGATGTTTTTGACAACCTCAGGAATCAGTAATATTCTTGGAAATGGTACATTAGCAGAATACACTTCTTTAGCTAAAAAAATATATTCTTCTAAGGAACATAGAGATGAAATTATTAGGTATATAGATCATATCGAGAGCGATTTTGATACGGTTGAGCGTAAAGCTTTTGAAATACTTGAAACGTTTTCAAGTATTTACTCTCTCATGATTCCCGTAGTTACTTTGCTAAATTCTAATGGATATAATCGCTTAGATCAAGCTAGTAGTGGGGTGTCTGCAGCGAACTATAAAAAGTTAAATGATTTTTATGCTTCAAGTTATGAATGGATTCTCGATAATATCAACCTTGTTATTGCATTGAATAACATTTTTGAAAGAAATGGTTATGATAATTGTTGTAATGGACGAAGTTATCACAATAATCTAGAGAGCATATCAAGTAAATTTAATAAAGTTAATCAGTACAATCCAGGACAAGCTTATCTTGATGTTTCAGAGCCATTTAGTAAACCCGTAAATAATTTAAACAATAAAATCAGGAATGCAATCCAACACTTCAGCTCCCAAGTTGATTATGATAATCAAAAAATTATTTTTGAAGACCGCCATCAAGGAAGGGTTCGACAAGAAGAATATTCTATTGTAGATTTTATTAAAATATGTTTAGCCAACTTTTCTTTGATAATTTATATTTTGGAAATTATTTACACATTTCGAAAGTTGAAATTTATAAATGATGGCATTACACCAAGTATTTATTGGATAAAGAACGAAGAAATTTCTAAAGTAATGTCAGATGATGAAGTGAAGGATAATTTCCAAAGGAAATTAAAAAATAGAATAAATAAAAAAAGAAGAAAATAGTAAAGTTAATTTAAAGGAGAAAAACATGATCAACCGTTACTCTCGCCCTGAGATGGCGAACATTTGGAGTGAAGAAAATAAATACCGTGCTTGGCTTGAGGTGGAAATCTTGGCTGACGAGGCATGGGCTGAGTTGGGGGAAATCCCTAAGGAAGATGTGGCTTTGATTCGTGAAAAAGCGGACTTTGACATCGACCGTATTTTGGAGATTGAGCAGGAGACGCGTCACGATGTGGTTGCCTTCACACGTGCGGTTTCTGAAACGCTTGGTGAAGAGCGTAAGTGGGTCCACTATGGTTTGACTTCTACTGACGTGGTGGATACGGCCTATGGTTATCTTTACAAGCAGGCCAACGACATCATCCGTCGTGACCTTGAAAACTTCACCAACATCATCGCTGATAAGGCTAAGGAGCACAAGTTTACCATCATGATGGGTCGTACCCACGGGGTACACGCTGAGCCTACAACTTTTGGTCTTAAATTGGCGACTTGGTACAGCGAAATGAAGCGCAATATCGAGCGTTTTGAGCATGCGGCTGCTGGTGTGGAAGCTGGCAAGATTTCTGGTGCGGTTGGGAACTTTGCAAACATTCCACCATTTGTTGAAAAATACGTCTGCGACAAATTGGGTATCCGTGCTCAAGAAATCTCTACACAGGTGCTTCCTCGTGACCTTCACGCTGAGTACTTTGCGGTTCTTGCTAGCATCGCAACATCTATCGAGCGTATGGCTACTGAGATTCGTGGCCTACAAAAATCTGAGCAACGTGAAGTGGAAGAGTTCTTTGCTAAAGGTCAAAAAGGTTCATCAGCAATGCCTCACAAACGCAACCCTATCGGTTCTGAGAACATGACAGGTCTTGCGCGTGTTATTCGTGGGCACATGATTACAGCATATGAGAACGTTGCTCTCTGGCATGAGCGTGATATCTCTCACTCATCAGCTGAGCGCATCATCACACCAGATACAACCATTTTGATTGATTACATGCTTAATCGTTTTGGAAATATCGTTAAGAACTTGACAGTCTTCCCAGAAAATATGATCCGCAACATGAACTCTACATTTGGTTTGATCTTCAGCCAACGTGCTATGTTGACCTTGATTGAGAAAGGTATGACCCGTGAGCAAGCCTATGATTTGGTACAACCCAAAACAGCCTACTCTTGGGACAACCAAGTAGACTTTAAACCGCTTCTCGAAGCAGATCCAGAGGTAACTTCACGCCTCACACAAGAAGAAATTGACGAAATCTTTAACCCTCTTTATTACACTAAACGAGTGGACGATATCTTTGACCGTCTTGGTTTAGGATAATTAGAATAAAAATCGAATTTCTATTACTCTATTTATAGAAGTAGAAGAACTTCGATTTTTATTTTGTCTCAAATTACTTTTGAGAGAAATTACCTATATTTTAGTAAAATTTAAACAAATTTAGTCTATCTTAATTAACATATAGAAAATACATTTTTAATGTCATATAATAAGCATAGAAAAAGCCCAAGCAAGGCTTAGGCTTTCTTCTTAGTGATCACGGTCACATGAAATGAATTTGATTTTGTAGTAATCTGCGCGTTTATATGTTTCGCTGTATGCGAGAACTTGACCAGTAGACTCTAGTTTAGTAGTCTTGGTTTGTAAAACGGTTGGGAATTGTTCATCGACTCCGAGGATCGAAGCCGCATGTTCTGGAGTTGGAAATGCTATTTCATTGATTTCTTCAAAATGTTCATCATTCATGTGAATGTGGTAATCCAATTTGAAACGGTTATAGATAGAGCTATAATATTCAAGATTTGGATAATTTGCGTTGATGTATTGTTCTGGGATATAAGATGTATGGTAGATGTACACAACACCACCTGTTTCGCGTACGCGTTCAATCTTGTAGTAGAACTGATCTCCGCGTAGTCCAAGTTTTTCTAAGTAGCTTAGTTTGTTTCCACGCTCAATAGAAAGGACGGTAACTTTATCATCTTTAGTTTCAAAAACTTCTACATCTGAAAACTCTACGAGTTTGTGTTTGCGTGCGCGTGAAACGAATGTACCCTTTCCTTGTTGACGGACAATATAGCCATCCTTGGCAAGGTCGTTTAAGGCGCGGACAACTGTGATAGAACTTACATCATACATTGCAATCAATTCAGCTTCAGTGTAGAATTTATCGCCACTGGCAAATTGACCAGAAATGATTTTGTTCTTTAACTCATCTTTAATATATTGATACTTTGGAATTGCCATATTTTCACCTCGATTTTCCTTCTCCGTTAAAGATTTTACCATAAAACTGGAAAGAATAGTAGCCTTTTGAATAAAAAAATTAGAATAATAGGCTATAAGGTTAATTTACATAGGAATAAATAGAAAAACCTACATTTTTATACATGGTGCTAAAATGTTGTTATGACTATAGATTACAAGATTTTTATAAGTTTTTTGTGTAAAATTTAGTGAAAAATGAAAAAAATTGTGAAAACCTATTGACAAATGCAAGATATTGAGATATATTTACTATATCAACAAATGAAAGCGTAAACTTTAGTTGTCAGAAGGTAAGAATATGACACGATTTGAGATACGAGATGATTTTTATCTCGATGGAAAATCATTTAAGATTTTATCTGGCGCCATTCATTATTTTAGGGTTCCTCCAGAAGATTGGTATCATTCGCTCTATAACTTGAAGGCTCTTGGTTTTAATACAGTAGAGACTTATGTGGCCTGGAATTTACACGAGCCTCGTGAGGGTGAGTTTCACTTTGAAGGAGCTCTGGATTTGGAGCAATTTCTTCAGACAGCACAAGATTTGGGTCTCTACGCTATCGTTCGTCCGTCACCCTTCATCTGTGCAGAGTGGGAATTCGGTGGCTTACCAGCCTGGCTCTTAACAAAGAATATGAGGCTTCGTTCCTCAGATCCTGCTTATATTGAAGCTGTCGGTCGCTACTATGACCAGCTCTTGTCACGGTTGGTGCCACATTTGTTGGACAATGGTGGCAATATCCTTATGATGCAGGTTGAAAATGAATATGGTTCTTATGGCGAAGATAAGGCTTACCTAAGAGCAATTCGACAGTTGATGGAAGAACGTGGCGTAACCTGTCCCCTCTTTACATCAGATGGTCCATGGCGAGCTACTCTGAAAGCTGGAACTTTGATCGAAGATGATCTCTTTGTGACAGGAAACTTTGGTTCTAAAGCTCCGTACAACTTTTCACAGATGCAGGAATTCTTTGATGAACATGGCAAGAAATGGCCGCTCATGTGTATGGAGTTCTGGGACGGCTGGTTCAATCGTTGGAAAGAACCGATTATCACACGGGATCCAAAAGAGTTGGCAGATGCAGTTCGAGAAGTTTTGGAACAAGGCTCTATCAATCTTTATATGTTCCACGGTGGTACAAACTTTGGTTTCATGAATGGTTGCTCAGCTCGAGGGACTTTGGACCTGCCACAAGTTACATCTTATGATTACGATGCCCTCCTAGATGAGGAAGGAAATCCAACTGCCAAATATCTGGCAGTCAAGAAGATGATGGCAACACATTTTCCAGAGTATCCGCAGCTGGAACCACTCTACAAAGAGAGTATGGAGTTGGATGCTATTCCACTAGTTGAAAAAGTGTCCTTGTTTGAAACCTTGTATAGCTTGTCAAGTCCAGTAGAAAGCCTCTATCCTAAAAAGATGGAGGAGTTGGGACAAAGCTATGGCTATCTACTCTATCGAACAGAAACAAACTGGGATGCAGAAGAAGAAAGACTTCGTATCATTGACGGTCGAGATAGAGCTCAGCTTTATGTCGATGGTCAGTGGGTCGAAACCCAATATCAGACAGAAATTGGGGAAGATATTTTTTATCAAGGTAAAAAGAAAGCGCTATCTAGGCTAGATATCTTGGTAGAAAATATGGGGCGTGTCAACTATGGACATAAGTTCTTAGCAGATACGCAACGTAAGGGAATTCGGACAGGGGTTTGTAAGGATTTGCACTTCTTACTAAACTGGAAACACTATCCACTCCCACTAGATAATCCTGAGAAAATTGATTTTTCAAAAGGATGGACAGAAGGACAACCAGCCTTTTACGCTTATGACTTTACAGTCGAGGAGCCAAAAGATACTTACCTAGACTTATCTGAGTTTGGTAAGGGAGTTGCCTTTGTCAATGGGCAGAATCTAGGACGTTTTTGGAACGTCGGCCCAACCCTCTCTCTTTATATTCCTCATAGCTATCTCAAGGAAGGTGCCAATCGTATCATCATCTTTGAGACAGAGGGTGAATATAAAGAAGAGATTCATTTAACTCGAAAACCTACACTAAAACACATAAAGGGGGAAAACTTATGACAATTGTAGGATGCCGTATCGATGGACGTTTGATCCACGGACAAGTAGCCAATCTTTGGGCTGGAAAACTAAATGTTTCACGTATTATGGTTGTAGATGATGAAGTTGTCAACAACGACGTTGAAAAGAGTGGTTTGAAACTTGCGACACCACCAGGTGTAAAATTGAGTATTTTGCCAATTGAAAAAGCGGCAGCCAATATTCTTGCTGGAAAATACGATAGCCAACGTCTCTTTATCGTGGCTCGTAAACCAGACCGCTTCCTTGGTTTGGTCGAAGCAGGTGTACCACTTGAAACCCTTAATGTTGGGAATATGTCTCAAACACCAGAAACTCGTGCCATCACACGTTCTATCAACGTAGTGGACAAGGATGTGGAAGACTTCCACAAATTGGCAGAAAAAGGTGTTAAACTTACTGCTCAAATGGTTCCAAATGATCCAATTTCAGACTTTTTGAGCTTATTAAAATAGGAAAAAATTTTTAGGAGGTCATTGTTATGATACAATGGTGGCAAATTTTACTTCTCACTTTGTACTCAGCTTATCAAATCTGTGATGAGTTGACGATCGTTTCATCTGCAGGTTCCCCTGTATTTGCTGGTTTCATTACTGGTTTAATTATGGGAGATGTGACTACGGGTCTGCTTATCGGTGGTAACTTGCAGCTATTCGTTCTTGGGGTTGGTACCTTCGGTGGTGCTTCTCGTATCGACGCAACTTCTGGTGCGGTTCTTGCGACAGCCTTCTCTGTTTCACAAGGAATTGATACAGCACTTGCGATTACAACAATCGCTGTGCCAGTAGCAGCTCTCTTGACTTACTTCGACGTTCTTGGTCGTATGACTACTACCTTCTTTGCTCACCGTGTGGATGCGGCAATCGAACGCTTTGATTACAAAGGTATTGAACGTAACTACCTACTTGGTGCGATTCCTTGGGCTTTATCTCGTGCCCTTCCAGTCTTCTTCGCGCTTGCATTTGGTGGTGAATTTGTACAACACGTAGTAGACTTCGTTACAAAATACCAGTGGGTTGCAGATGGTTTGACACTTGCAGGACGTATGCTTCCAGGTCTTGGATTTGCAATCTTGCTTCGTTACCTTCCAGTTAAACGTAACCTTCACTACCTTGCAATGGGATTTGGTTTGACAGCTATGTTGACTGTTCTTTACTCATATGTAACAGGTCTTGGTGGCGCTGTTGCTGGTATCGTAGGTACTCTACCGAAAGATGTTGCTGAAAAAATTGGTTTCGTGAACAACTTCAAAGGTTTGTCTATGATTGGTATCTCTATCGTAGGTATCTTCCTTGCAGTGCTTCACTTCAAAAATAGCCAAAAAGTAGCTGTAGCAGAACCTTCTACACCATCAGAAAGTGGGGAAATCGAAGATGACGAATTCTAATTACAAACTTACAAAAGAAGATTTTAATCAAATCAACAAACGTAGCTTGTTTACTTTCCAATTGGGTTGGAACTACGAACGTATGCAAGCTTCTGGTTACCTTTACATGATTTTGCCTCAATTGCGTAAAATGTATGGGGATGGAACTCCTGAATTGAAGGAAATGATGAAAGTTCATACTCAATTCTTCAATACTTCACCATTCTTCCACACCATTATCGCTGGTTTTGACCTTGCCATGGAAGAAAAAGATGGTGTAGGTTCAAAAGATGCGGTTAACGGTATCAAGACAGGTTTGATGGGGCCATTTGCTCCTCTTGGAGATACAATCTTTGGTTCGCTTGTACCTGCTATCATGGGGTCAGTCGCAGCAACTATGGCTATCGCTGGCCAACCTTGGGGTATCTTCCTTTGGATCGCAGTTGCAGTTGCTTATGACATCTTCCGTTGGAAACAGTTGGAATTTGCCTACAAAGAAGGGGTTAACCTTATCAACAACATGCAAAGTACATTGACAGCTTTGATTGACGCTGCATCTGTACTGGGTGTCTTCATGATGGGTGCTCTTGTAGCAACAATGATCAACTTTGAAATTTCTTACAAGTTGCCAATCGGTGAAAAGATGATTGATTTCCAAGACATCTTGAACCAAATCTTCCCACGTTTGCTTCCAGCAATCTTTACTGCCTTTATCTTCTGGTTGCTTGGTAAGAAAGGTATGACTTCTACTAAAGCTATCGGTATCATTATCGCTCTTGCAGTAGGTCTTTCTGCCTTTGGTAAATTTGTACTTGGAATGGGCGCATAATTTATGGCTAAATCATTAATTTTGGTGAGTCATGGTCGCTTCTGTGAAGAACTTAAAGGTAGCACTGAAATGATTATGGGTCCACAAGACAATATTCATGCAGTGGCTCTTCTTCCAGAAGATGGCCCAGAAGAATTTACTGCAAAATTTGAAGCTGCTATTGAAGGATTAGATGATTTCCTAGTCTTTGCGGATCTTCTCGGTGGAACACCATGTAACGTGGTAAGCCGTTTGATTATGGAAGGTCGTGACATCGAACTTTACGCAGGGATGAATCTTCCAATGGTGATTGAATTTATCAATGCGAGCCTTACAGGCGCAGATGCGGACTATAAGAACCGTGCTGCAGAAAGTATTGTGAAAGTCAATGACCTGTTAGCGGGCTTCGATGATGACGAAGACGAATAATACTCTTCGAAAATCTCTTTAAACCATACTAGGGTCGCCTTGCCGTACTCAAGTACAGCCTGTGGCTAGTTTCCTAGTTTGCTCTTTGATTTTCATTGAGTATACGATGTGACAACGTGAAAATCGTTAGAGCATTTTATATAGAATATACATGGGAATGGGGCTTACTCCCATTCCCATATTTGATAGAAAAAGAGGAACTCAATGCTACATTATACAAAAGAAGACTTGCTCGAATTGGGTGCAGAAATCACGACACGTGAAATCTACCAACAGCCTGATGTATGGAAAGAAGCTTTTGAATCTTATCAAGCAAAGCGTGAAGAAATTACAGCCTTTTTACAAGGGATTGCTGATAAACATGACTATATCAAGGTTATCTTGACAGGTGCTGGGACTTCTGCTTATGTTGGAGATACCTTGGTACCTTACTTTAAGGAAGTCTATGACGAACGCAAATGGAATTTCAATGCTATTGCGACAACAGATATCGTTGCCAATCCAGAAACTTATTTGAAAAAAGATGTGGCAACTGTCCTTGTGTCTTTTGCTCGTAGTGGGAACTCGCCTGAAAGTGTGGCGACTGTTGATTTGGCAAAAGCCTTGGTGGATGAGCTTTATCAAGTGACTATTACGTGTGCGGCAGATGGTAAATTGGCTCTTCAAGCTCATGGCGATGACCGCAATCTTTTACTTTTGCAACCAGCTGCCTCTAATGATGCTGGCTTTGCCATGACTTCTAGCTTTACGTCTATGATGCTGACAGCTCTCTTGGTCTTTGATCCTACAGAATTTGCTGTTAAAGCTGAACGTTTTGAAGTTGTATCTAGTCTTGCCCGTAAAATTCTAGACAATGCAGAGGATGTCAAAGAACTTGTTGACCTAGACTTTAACCGTGTCATCTATCTAGGCGCTGGTCCTTTCTTCGGTCTTGCTCATGAAGCTCAGCTTAAGATTTTGGAACTGACTGCTGGTCAAGTTGCGACTATGTATGAAAGCCCAGTCGGCTTCCGTCACGGTCCAAAATCTCTTATCAACGAAGATACAGTTGTTTTGGTCTTTGGTACAACGACAGACTATACTCGTAAGTACGACCTAGACTTGGTTCGTGAAGTTGCTAGTGATCAGATTGCTCGTCGTGTTGTGCTTTTGAGTGATCAATCCTTTGGTCTTGAAAATGTCAAAGAAGTGGCCCTTGGTTGTGGTGGTGTCTTGAATGATATTTACCGTGTCTTCCCTTACATCGTTTATGCCCAACTCTTTGCCCTATTGACTTCACTCAAGGTAGAAAATAAACCAGATACACCGTCTCCTACAGGTACAGTAAACCGTGTGGTACAAGGTGTTATCATCCACGAATATCAAAAGTAATACTCTTAGAAAATCTCTTTAAACCATACTAGTGTAGCCTTGCCGTAGGTATATGTTACTGACTTCGTCAGTCTTATTTACAACCTCAAAGCAGTGCTTTGAGCAGTCTGCGGCTAGCTTCCTAGTTTGCTCTTTGATTTTCATTGAGTATAAGGCAATATTTATGAATTCTTGACAATAGGATTTGTAAACTATCAGATAAACCATAGATTGTCAATTCGCTTTCTATGGTTTGTTTGATTGAGAGAAATAGAAAAAGGAGAAGAGAATGAAAGCATACACAGAGCGTGTATTTGGAAATGTTGAGGGCAAGGATGTCTTGGTCTATCGCTTTGAGACGGACGGTGGCTACCAACTTGAGGTTATGACTTATGGTGCGACCATCTTGCGCTATGTCACACCTGACAAGGCTGGAAATTTTGCCAACGTTATATTGGCGTTTGATGATTTTGACAGCTATGTAGGCAATAGTCCCAAGCATGGAGCTAGCGTAGGTCCTGTGGCAGGCCGTATTGCAGGTGCGACCTTTGAGCTTAATGGCAAGAACTATGACCTTGAAGTTAACAATGCTAGCAACTGTAACCACAGTGGTTCAACTGGTTGGGATTCCAGCTTGTTTGAACTAGTTGAGGTGAGCGACCATGGCTTGACCCTCTACACAGAGCGTACAGATGGGACAGGAGGATTTCCTGGGAATCTCAAGATTTGGATCAGTTACCACTTGGAAGAAACTGGTGCCTATGAAATCAGCTACAAGGTAACGACCGATCAGGATACGCTGGTCAATCCAACCAACCACAGCTATTTCAACTTGTCTGGTGATTTCACGCAGACGATTGACCGCCATGTCTTCCAACTTAACACAGAGGGCATTTACCCAATTGCTCCCGACGGTGTTCCTGCCAAAACTCCAGATGCTACTCGTGATGTGGTTAAACACATCTATAATGGTGCCTTGTTGAAGGATATCTTTGCAGAAGAAGATGAGCAAATCCAGCTGGTATCAGGTTTGGATCACCCATTTGCCCTTCCTGCAGGCCATGACAATGCTGGATTCCTTTATGACCAAAATTCAGGTCGCTTCCTGCTTTTCAAGACAGAAGCTCCTTGCTTTGTAGTCTACACAGCAAACTTTGTGGATGAAAGTGTCATCATAGGAGGTCAGCCCATGGTACAGCACAATGGGATTGCCCTTGAAGCGCAAGCTTTACCAGATGCCATTCACAGTGACCTCAAAGGCCAAGTCATTCTTAAAGCCGGTCAAACCTTTACAAGTAAGACACGTTATGAGCTTGTTGTGAAATAAAAGGATAGGAATTTCTACTTTTTGGGGAATAGTATTTACCTTATAACATTAGTAGAAATGGGCAAAGAATAGGAAAATATGATATAATTTAATATTGAAAATACCTGTCCTATCTAAAGGATAAAAGGAGAAAAAATGAAGAAAATTGTATTTGCTAGTGCCTTGGCTTTGACTTTAGGTGGAGCAGTTTTGACAAATGATGTTTTTGCAAATGACAGATTGGTGGCAACACAATCTGCTGATGGTAGAAATGAAAATGTCTTGAGCTCAGAAGTGCTAAATCCTTCTAATGGCAATGTTTTGGTTGGGATTAAGGGAGAATTTTTAACCCCAAATAAACAAACTATTTTGGATGCGATTAATAAGATTCGTAAGGAAGCAGCTGATGAAGGTTTGGTAGATAAGTATGTCCCTATCAAATGGTCTACTGATCTTGAGAAAACTGCTTTTGTACGAGCTACTGAGGTGTCAGTAACTCTGAAACCTGAGCGTCTTTCTACGAAAGAAATCTGGACTGCTTTTCCATCTAGTAATAGTATAAGAGGAGAAGCTTTAGATGTGAACTATGAAGGTTTTCTAAAAGCAATTGAAAACTGGCATGCTGAGAAGGCGAATTATGTAGCGAAAAAGAAGGGTGAAACATCTAAAGAATTTACAGGTTATTATGAGGCTTTGATCAATTCTAAATTTACATATGTGGGGCTCGCGGCCTTTAGAAATTCAGCTAGTTCTCAGAAAGTAGCAACGATTTCTCTAGCTTTAGGTGATGATGCTTCTTCAGAGGAATTGGCTGGTGGATATGGTCCTGCTATTCAGTATACAGAAGTGACCTCCTCAAACCTTTCAACAGTTAAAAGTAAAGCAGTCGTTGTAGAAAAAGCGCTGAAAGAATTTAGAACTTCTAGTTCAGACCAATCTGGTTGGGTGCAATCTAATGGAAAATGGTATTTCTATGAGTCTGGTGATCTGAAGACAGGCTGGGTGAAAACGGATGGTAAATGGTACTACTTGGATGACCTAGGTGTCATGCAAACTGGATTTGTAAAAGTAGATGGTAGCTGGTATTACTTGAGTAGCTCAGGTGCTATGTTTACAGGCTGGGGTACAGACGGAAATAGATGGTTCTACTTTGATGGCTCAGGAGCTATGAAGACAGGCTGGTACAAGGAAAATGGTACTTGGTATTATCTTGACGAAGCAGGTATCATGAAGACAGGTTGGTTTAAAGTTGGACCGCACTGGTACTATGCCTACGATTCTGGAGCTTTGGCTGTGAGCACAACAACACCAGACGGTTATAAAGTAAATGGAAATGGTGAATGGGTAAACTAGGCAACTAATGAACAAATAGTCTGTTTCAATAGCTTTTTACAACAAAGTTGCAAAATTATATAACCTTAAAATGGGGAAGGCTAGTTTACCTTCTCCATTTTCTTGAAAGTTGTAAACAAAAAATCTACAATGCCTATCTACGTAGCACAGATGATTTCAGAGAATCGATTTATAAATAATCAGAAAACTCCCCCAAGCTATCCTGTCTAAACCAGTCTATCTTGCAGATGGTCAGTCTTTGTGATAGAATAGCATAAAGTCCTTTTGAGGGGGAACTTGCTAGGAAATCCCCAAGCATTGTAACGGATGAACCACCCTCGCCTTTTTGTGAGGGTGTTTTTTCCTTTGTAAGCAGAAAATAAGAGAGAAAGAGTGTATAGCATGTCGAGAATTGTCACTATTCATCCAGTCAAGGAAATCCATCGCTATGGTTTTGAGAGTACCCAAGTCTATCGATCGCGTATCGCACGACATCTAGGCTTAGACTACGTCCACCTCATGTCAAGTCCCCAGCTACGACCTGATTGGAAGAAAGATTTAATCAAGTTAGGATTTTTAGAAAAATAACTGATTTGCGTCCCTCATAGTTTTTCAGATATAGGCCATGCAGATTTATCAGTGAAACCAGAAAGTTTAACGCTAGCAGATGGAGATCAGGTTGAACTCAATGAAGACGGTTTTGTGGCCTCAGTTACCCTAGGAGATGGCTCGGGCAGATATTACTATACCAAGGGGCCCTTCTTGTTTGAAGATTTCAAGGAAAAGGAACTTCGTTGGTATCATGAAAATGGAGAATTGGCTCTGGAAGGACGCTTTATCGATCCCTTTAAAGACCCCTCTCCTGTAACCATCTTTTATCCAGAGTATATCTACCGCATAGGAGGAGAAATCCGTTCTGAAGAGGACTTGTTGGTTAAATTCCTAGCCAGATGGGCAAAACAAACTGACCTCTTCATCCGTGACCAACAAATCGTTCCCAAACCCAGCCTCTGGCGTTACATGGAAAACACGGACAAAAATTACTATGAAGTCGTCCATGAAAATGTCATGCGAGACTTACGCCTCGCCAATCTGCGCAAGGCAAACAAATATCTAGTCGCCAGTGAAGTGTTGACTGATACTTTGGCGAAACAAGGGTATGACACCAAGTTTTTACCACCAATGTTTACAGAAAAATTGGGTCAGCTAAGAAAAATCGGACCTGTTTTGGACTATTGCCTAGTGGGTCATATGAGAGAAGGCAAGAACGTTGAACTTGTCATTGAAGCCTTTATCGAACTCTATAAACGTGGTTCTAAGGCCAAGATTACCTTTTATGGCGGCTCAGAGGAACGTCTAGCAGAATTACAGAATCAATATGATCTTCCGCCAACCATTCACTTTAAAGGTATCGTTAACGAAGTGCCTTATCATCTCCACCAATGCTATCTGTCTGCAAGTTACACAGAGTTATTTGCTAATGCCTGTGTTGAAGCCTTGAATCAAGGTTTGTTAGCCTTATTATCGGATGTGGATATCGCTCATCGTTTCTATGCTAGCCAGTCCAATGCTATCAACTTGTTTAAAACTAAATCAGAGTTGATTCAAAAGATAGAAGAGATGGAGCAGCCTGATTTTCATCTATTAAATGAAAAAAATCTAGCTTTAGCCTCTCGCTATTCTCTGGAAAAAGTAGCTCAAATATATAGAGAACTATTAGATAGGAACTTCTAGGATGTTGTAAGTTGATCAATCTAGCTTTTCTTACTAGTCCAATACAATAGAAAACTAAAGGAAGACTATATGAAAGCAAAATCTAAACCCATAGCCGTCATTTTGATTCGTTCGGGTTCACGCGGCTTAGTAGATAAAAATATCAAACCGCTTGCAGGCAAACCCTTGGTTTTCTATACCATAGAAGTCGCTCTAGCCTCCAAGCTATTTAGTGACATCTGGGTATCCTCAGACTCACTGGTCTATCTAGAACTCTGTCGACAAGCCTATCCAGAGATTCGTTGTGTCCACAGACCAAAAGAATTGGCATTGGCAACAACCTCTAGCTTAGAAACCTTACGCGACTTTTTACAGCCCTTTGAGGAAGAGCAGGTCTTTGTGAATCTACAGGTGACTTCACCTCTTAGAGAGGTAGAGCACCTCATCGAATCCTATCAGCTCTACTGTCAGTCTGGTGCCGACCATTTGATTTCCTGTGTTAAGGCGGACAAGAGTCGTAGTCTTTTCTTGCAGCTAGGGGAGTCAGCTTTTATCCGTCCACCTCAGGTTTCCAAGCACTATGCTCGGCAGAAAGAGCCTGTCTATTACTATCCTAACGGTAGTATCTGGATTTCTCGCAAGGACCTTTACCTACGAGATGAGACCTTTTACACGGATAAGACAGTAGCCTATGAAATGCCCAAACTCTATTCTTATGATATCGACGATGCCTTGGACTTTGAAGTCGTTGAGACCTTGTTGAAACATCACCACCTAGGAGAATCAAAGAGATGAAACACCTCATCATTGCCACAACGCCCTTGCAGGCCAAGATTGCCCAGCATATCAAAGGACTCTATCCTGATCAGGACTTCGTCAGTCTTTATATCAGTCCTGTCAAAAATGCCCGACAGGAGCATTATGCCAAGGATTTTAATCATGTTTATTATCCTCAGGATGCAGAGGCCTTGGCTCATATTTGTCAGGAGCTTGCCGGCGACTATGACACCATCTTTTATGCTAGCTTTGACAATAGCTTGATTCTGGACTTGGTTGCTAGTTCAAACTACCAACACCTCATGAGTTTCGATGATGGTTATGCGGATATTTACCCTTTGGGAATGTATGCCCTCCCTCTTCAACCTAGTCAGGTAGGGCCTTTGGGCTTGACCAGAGATGACTTGATTGAGCGGACGGAAAAACACTACACCCTCTATCGCAGTGACTACCATGTCGTAGCTAGAGAAAAGCTAGTCTATCTGGAGCATTTTTTTGACCTGCCCCAAGCACCCGTCTCAAATGGCAAGACAGTCAAGGTTCTGCTGGGGCAAAAGTTCTCTGAAGAGGACGATCAAATTTCCATCCGCTTTATCAGCACCTATGCCAAGGCCTTGGCCATTGACCTCTATCTACCCCATCCCAAGGAAACCTTCACTATCCCTGATGTGACCTACTTGGAGACGGAGCTGATCTTTGAAGATGTCCTAGCCCAACTCTTTCAAGAATACGAGTTCGTTCATGTCTATCATTTTACTTCATCAGTCAGCCTGCACCTTAAAGACCTGCCCCATGTGACCATCACAGGCATTTCCCTCCCCTACTATGAGGACCGTCAAAAAGAATTGCGACGCTTGGGTTGTCAGTTTGAAAGGGTTTCACTTGGCTGGTAGCATAAATATATATATATATTAGGAAATGTAAATCCATGCACTAGCTTGGATTTTTTATTGGGGTATTAAGTAGATGTTAAGTATATTGATAGAATCTAGTAAAAGTATGATTCATATGATATAATTCAGATTAGTAAATCTTTCTGACAAACAAGTACAGATAAATGAGTCGCAAAGGTTACCGTATATGATAGGAGATTGTTATGACTAAAATGGTTACAATACATCCAGGGCTCTGGCAAAGAGAGGTTAGAAAATATGGATTTGAATCATCCCAATTATCCAGAAAGAAAATTGCAGATTATTTAGGTTGGGGACATCTATATATTTTAACCCATCCTCAAGTTCGACCCGATTGGAAGGCAGGCTATGAACAAATAGGCTTCCAAAGGGATGAATTAGTGAGTGTAAGCCATTATCAATCAGATATTGGTCATGATGAATTAAGTGTATACCCTTCTGATATGATTGATAGGTATCCTAATGGAAAAATGACTGTGATTAATGGATTTGTGGCTAGCATTGAATTAGAAGACGAAACCCTATATTTTACTTCAGGATTATATTTAAAGAAAAATAAAAAAGAAGAACTGGAATGGTTAAATCGAGATGGTTCGACAGCGATGCGGGCACGGTACTATAAGCCAAGAGAAGAACCAAGTCCCATTTATATGATGGAGGACAATTATTTATATTATAAAGATGGAGAATGGTTAACCTATGAAGACTTATTGATTCAGGTATTAATCAGTCTTACAGATAAGAAAGACATCTTAATTCGAGATCAACATAACGTGGTGACTCCCAAATTATGGCGCTTTGTAGAAAATACAAACCGTCTCTATTGGGAATATATCCATGATAATGTATTGCTAAATCCAGCTCATAATCTAAGAAGAAAAACTAGATATTTAGTAGCGTCAGAAGTATTAACATCAATCTTGCAAGATTTAGGGTATCACGCACAATTTATGCCACCGATTTTTGCACCTCAAGTTTCCTCAGTAGTATTACAAAGAAGAAAGCCTAGTTCCTATTGTTATGTAGGGAATATGAGTAAGGTAAAAAGGGTAGAATGGATTATAGAAGCCTTTAGGAAGTTAGAACAAGAAGACCTACCTGTAGAGGTATTCTTATATGGTGGAGATATTGACAAATTGAAGAAAGAGTATCCGACTTTGCCATCTACCATTCATGTTGTTGGATATGTAGATGAGGTACCTTATTGGGAACATGATGGCTATATTTCAACTTCCCAAAAGGAATTATTTGCCAATGCCTGCGTTGAAGCCATGAGTTTTGGATTGATTCCCTTGCTTTCTAATGTTGAAATTGCTCATCAATATTATGCATCTAAGAACTCAGATATTTGCTTATATGATACACCAGAGGATTTAGCGCATCTTATCAAGTGTTTATATGAGACTGATAAAGAAATCGAGCTAGAAAATACAAGTAAGTTTGTGAATCGCTATTCAAAAGAACAAGTTTCTAAGAGATATTTATCACTCATGAACGCCTAAAAATGAAATAGATAATGAGATTTTATTGGATATCTTATTATCTATTTTTTTTAATTTCCTTTATGTATAATTGTTTGATAAAGGAAACTAAGAGTGATATACTAGTATAGTTAGTATAATTTTTTATAATGAGTAGAAAGAAATAAAAGGGAAAAGACCTTATGAAAAAAGATACAATTCAAAAATATTCATTACGTAAATATAAAGGAATTGGTGCAGCGTCTGTTTTATTAGGGATGATGGTTGTTGGAGCTAGTCCGGTATTGGCTGAAGAAACTACAAATACAGCTAATGAAACTACAGTAACACCTGCAAAAGATAATGTGAAAATGGAAACATTGAGTAATGGTGTGGGTAGTTATACAATGCCGAAAATGCATGTGTTTGATGGTTTGAATTATCATGCAACGGGGACAGAAGATGGATATGAAAGAAATCATCGCGAGAATGAAGGTAGAGCCAAATATAATTTAGACAGAGTTGAAAAGGAAACTATAAAAAAACAAGGAGAAGATAACTTTAAGGATTCAAAAATTTCTTATGTCACAAAAGAAGGCGAAGTGCTGAAAGAAGAATCTGATGTAGAAATTCCTGTTGGTGATAAACACCTTTCTAGTACTACTATGGATTATAAAATTCGTGGACTTTTTGGCAAACGTTATGAAGGAAATGTAGCAAATTTAACTAATGATGTTTTAAGTAAAATCAAAGAAGCTGATAAAGTTTTAGAAAAGAACGGAGAAAAATATCATAAGATTGATACAGAAGTAGATAAACATGAGGGGACTACTAAGGAAACAACTTTCAATGATATTACAGTACATGCAAATCCTGGAAACTTGCATAATGAAGATGGAAGTATTCGCTATAACAATATTAAAGAAGGTAGTCGAGTTTGGTTAGTTTCTGAAACTGATGAAGGAAAATATGGGAAGTATGTTTTAGCCACAAAACCAACTACAGCCAATGATTCTTGGGCTGTTGAAACATTTAAACAAGGTGAAAATGATGCTAAAGATTTTACAAAAGAAAATATAACAACTGATGGTGGAATTAAGGAAGGAGATACTATATTAGTTGTTGAAAAAAATGAGGTAGCATTAAAAGAATCTGTTTCTACAGCAACGGAACAAGAAGCGTATACGGCGGGTGCATTTTTTAATGAGAAAGCATTAGAGGAAGGCTTAAATAATCTTTTAGATGAGAGATTAAGAGATTTAAAAGACGAAGATGTCACTAACTCTGAAAAAGAAAAGACATGGGAAGAAATCTATAAGGTTACATTAACAAATAAAAATGCAGTAGATAATAAGAATCGTCCTACTTATTCTGTACATCAGGAGTTTAATGGTTATATAAGAGAAAACGGAAAGTTTGTAAAATATAACGATGTGACAGAATATATAACTAAGCTAAAAGAAATGTTTGGCGAAAAAGAAATTACAGTAGGATGGAAAAATTCTCGAGATAAAGTAGAACCAAAATTTGTTGGAAATATTGAAGAGTTTAAAGACACTGCTAACTACGAGAGTGAAAAAGCAAATGTCACGAAGTTTAAAGAGGCTCATAAAGCAATTCAGTATGTCGACCAAGTTCCAACAAATGCAAATTTTGTAAAAAATGTGTTTGAAGTAAATGTAGATTTTAAACTAGGAGATAAGAGTACAGATTCTTATTATCCTAGTGAAGATGATGATTCTAATCAACCAGAAAAAACTTATTTAGCTTATAGATTTGGCTATTTTGGTTCGAAATATTATAGTGAAGATACTAGATATCAATATGGATTAGGCCAATTATATAAAGAATATGAAAAAGATGGAGTTCGATATAGAATTGCCGCACCTACGAAATATGAACAACATGCGTCAATATCTGAGCCTATTTATAGTGAAATTCATTATTACGACTTATACCAACCAACCCGTGCTTACCATATTAGTGATCAACTAACTAATGTTAAAAACATCTACGCTAAGGAAGAAACAGAAACTACTGAGAGTAAAGGTAGTGTCATTGTTAAGTATGAATTAGCGGATGGAACTTCTATTAAAGAAAGTACAGATGTTGTTAAAGATGCAGTGATATCTTCTACAGAAACTAAATATTACTTAAATAAGGATAATCAAAAAGTAGTAGTAGGAACACCAACGACAACAAACAAAGAGGTTTCATATGATGCTACAACGGTAAAACTACAAGAAATCACCAAAGATGGTAAAAAATATAAACTAGTAGGACTGAAAACTGGCTCTCCGGCTGAGACAGGAAAAGTTGCATCAGGAACTACTGAAATTACCTATGTTTACAAATTAGCTACAGCTGGAAATATCTTCGAAAAATACATGATTGAAGGAACGAATACCGAAATAGCGATGGAGAAACAGTTAACGAAAGAAGCATCCATTGGAGATTCTTACACTTCAATTTCTCCAGAAGCATATACGGTCATCAAAAAGGACGGAAAAAGCTATATTTACAAAGGACATCGTGCTACATCAGCGCCTGAAATAGGTACAGTTGATGAAAATGAAAAAACAGTTATTTATGACTTTTTAGAATACTTTAGTGAAAAAGGTGAACCAGAAGTACAGCCGGAATTACCAGAAGGAATTGTAAGTGAGAAGGGTGAACCAGAAGTACGACCAGAATTACCAGAGGGAGTTGTAAGTGAGAAGGGAGAACCGGAAGTACGACCAGAATTACCAGAAGGTATTGTGAGTGAGAAGGGTGAACCGGAAGTACGACCAGAATTGCCAGAAGGAGTTGTAAGTGAGAAAGGTGAACCAGCGATTCATCCTGTAGCTCCATTATTGATTACTCGTCATATTATTATTGGATCAAATGAAGAACTTATTCCAATTCAAATTGGTAAATTGGCTCCTAAATCTGATATCATATCGAAAAATGGTAAGAAATATCGATATACAATGACCCATGAAAAAGATGGCATTATTACCCATTTATATACGGAGGTAATAGGTGATGATGTAACGAAACCACAGAATCAAGAATACCTTCAGTCAAATCCTGTTAAGATTGATGAACCTACAAAACAAGAAGGTTCTCATCAAGATGAAGCGGTTGCCCAAGAAGAGGACAAGTCATCTCAGGGGCAACACTCAGAATCTGGGGAAGAGTTACCTCAAACAGGACAAGCTGAACTTCCAAACACTGGTACAGAAGACAATGCTCGCCTAGCAGCACTTGGACTTTTTGGAGTATTGAGCGGATTTGGAATTGTTGCTCGCAAGAAAAAAGAAGACTAATTCTAATTAGATTTTCTGACAAGAAAAAGGAGTAGGATATCATATCCGCTCCTTTTCTTTTTGGGTTGAGATGAGAGTCATCTTAGAGTTGGTAAAAATTTTCAATGGTTTGATTGTCAATTCTCTGTAGATTTTCTCGTTCTAATCCCATATAGACAAGATTACAGAATCATAATCTATAAGTTGTCTGGCTTGACTTTCTTGATGGAAATTATATAATAGTTGTAACTAAAAGAATTACAACGAGAAAAGAGAACCATTTATGACCTATGAATACAAAAGCCATATTTATTTGGCAGAGGCAGTTTTAAATGTAAAGAACTTGGCCAGTCAAAGAGCCTTTTATCAGCAAGTGCTTGGTTTAGAAATCTTATCTCAAATTGAGACAGAGGTCGTTCTGGGACTTGGAGGAAAAGCCTTGGTACACTTGATTAAAGCACAAGAGAACGGTGAAGTAAGGGAACATTCTGGCCTTTACCATCTGGCTATTCTCTTGCCGACACGCAAGGCTTTGGCTGATGCCTTGAAACACCTGACAGATTTACAGATTCCTCTTGTCGGCGGCGCAGACCATGGTTACAGTGAGGCTCTTTATTTGGAGGATTTGGAGGGAAATGGCATTGAACTCTATCGAGATAAGCCAGTTTCCACGTGGGATATTCGAGAAGATGGACGCATTATCGGAGTGACAGAGGCCCTTGCGGCGCAGGACATTTATGAGTTGGGGGAAAGAGTAGAGCCCTTTATCCTAGCAGAAGGTACGAGAATGGGGCATATTCATCTTTCCGTCAAGGATAGTCGAAAGTCCAGCCAGTTTTATCAAAATGTGTTAGGGTTAAAGGATAAATTCAGTGTGCCTAGCGCTAGTTGGATTGCAGCTGGGGACTACCATCATCATTTAGCAGTCAATGAATGGGGAGGAAAAGGCCTAGCTCCGCGTAAGCAAGGCTTGCCAGGTTTGGCTTATTATGTTATCGAAGTCGCACATAAAGAAGAACTGTTAACGATTGCCCAGCGAGCACAAGAAGTTGATGCACCAATCAAATGGCTGACATCGAGCCAGTTGGAAATCACAGACCCAGATGGAATCGTGACCCGTATTCGTTTAGCAAGATAGACAGGCTGTGATGAAAATCAGAGCATAAACTGTAGAAAGCACCCCTTATCCTAGTCAGATATGTAGAAAATTTGATATGATAGTAGGGAACAAGGAGAAGAATACAATGACCAGTGAATACCAGAAAATGATAGCGGGAGAGGTTTACCGTCCATCGGACCCAGAATTGCGGGCCTTGGCTCAGGCTTCTCGCCAAAAACAGTCTGCCTTTAACAAGGAAGAAGATCCCTTGAAGGGAGTCGAAATCATCAAGGCTTGGTTCGGCTCGACTGGACAAAATATCTTTGTCAGGCCACGCCTGGTGGTTGATTATGGGGTCAATATTCATCTAGGGGAAAATTTTTATTCTAATTGGAACTTGACCATGCTGGATGTTTGCCCTATTCGCATTGGAGACAATGCTATGATTGGTCCCAACTGTCAGTTCTTGACTCCCCTCCATCCATTGGACCCGCAGGAACGTAATTCAGGTGTGGAATACGGAAAGCCCATTACCATCGGTGACAATTTCTGGGCTGGAGGTGGTGTCATTGTCCTTCCTGGAGTGACACTTGGAAATAATGTCGTTGCTGGAGCAGGGGCTGTAATCACTAAGTCATTTGGCGACAACGTTGTCCTAGCTGGAAATCCTGCGCGCGTGATTAAGGAGATACCTGTTAAATAAAGAGATTGGTAAAAAAGTTTTTAAGATAAGAAAAGCGCATCATATCAGGTGTTTAAAAAACGTTGATATGATGCCTTTTATCATAAATTAGATTAACTTTTTTTCAATTGAGTGTTTACCTAGCTTTTTGATAGGTTTCACGCTAGAAGTTTTACAAATTCTTTCTGTTCTTAGCATTTTTGGTCAGGGAAACCTGGTAAGTATCCTGTTCTTTAGTGAGATAATTGATGATTTGAAAATCGTCTGTTTGAGCCTTGAAATCCATTTCATAGACAGTGGTGACTTGTTCTCCATCATTGCTAGTATCAATCGAGATGAGGTCTAACTCAGTACAGAATTGTGATAGTCCAGATTGGATAGTTTGAAGTTGATTTTCTTGGTTCGCAATTGTGATGGTCAATAGCCTGCGACGTTGGTGATTGCTCTTGCTTTGTTGCTTCTCTAAAAGAAGCCATACCGCTAAGATAAAGACAGTGAAGAGAATAGCTAGAGCTAGGTAGCCTGTCCCTGCTGCTAGCCCGATAATCATGGCAAGGAAGATAGCAATTAGTTCCCGTGAACCACTGGTAGCTGAACGAAAACGAATGAGGCTAAAAGTTCCTGCAACGGCGATAGAGGTTCCTAGGCTGCCATTTACCAGAAAGATGACCAAGGTCATCAAGCAGGGGAGTAGGGTCAAACTGACAGCGAATTCTCGTGTATAGAGAGTACGGTGTTTGTAAGCCCAGGTCAGCGCCAAACCTAAAATCAGGCTGACCAAGAGAGCCAGAAAGAGCTGGATAGGATTTGCAGTGGCAGTTGTGTCGTTGAAGATAGAATTAAAAAGATTAGACATAAGTAGTACCTACACTTTCTGTGCTTGGTCGTGGGCTATAGTCCAGCCCTTGAGACTTGTGGTAGGCGCAGCTGTATTTTGAAAATTTCTGCTCTACCAGTCCATATTGGTCGAGAATATCTTGTAGCCATTGGGGTTTTCTACCTGGAGCTTTAATTTCCATGATGACAATGTCCTCGTTTAGTAGAGGGAAACCGTCCTTTCCTGAGAATAAACTGACATTATCATCACGATAGGTTAGATTTTGGTCAATGGTGATACGAATTTTATTGTAGGGAAAACCGATAATTTCTTTCTTTCTTTTCCTTGAGAGAAAAACGGTCATAGTATATATACATACGAGGGATAATGGCTTGCTGATATTCCTCTTGGAGTTGCTGGATTTTTTCAATCATCATTCGATCCTTGATACTGCTATCCAGCTGTCCCTTGGTCATAAACTGGGTGATAGACTGGGGAGTCGATAAGAGACGATGTTTTCGTCCGACACCAGCTCTGTCCTTAGATTTGATTTCTAAAAATACCTGACTATCAGGCTGGACTTGACTGAGATAGGTTCGCATCCGAATCTTTTCTTTGCGCTTAGTACCTTGGCCATCCTCCTGAATCATATCAAATTGCTCTGTATCAAAGTAGATGTTGGAAATGGTCGAAGTTGGATAATCATCCTCTACGAGGTATATTTTTAAGTCCTCTATTAAATTAGCCAAGTCACCCTTGGCAACGACATATTTGGTTTCGATTCGTTTAAAGCTTGTTTCAATTGGTTTCATAAATCCTGTCTCCTTTATCAAACTATTTTAGTACGCTATCTTATTAGCAGATAGGTGTGTCTGGGCAAGTTGAACTTGCTTGTGATTAGTCTATGGAATTTTCCTAAAACTTTTGTTAAAGATAACTTAACTGAAACTGAACTTAAGAAAATTTTCAGAAAAAGTTTAGATTTTTTTCAGACTTCCCCTGTAAACTAAGCTCAAGCTAAATGAAGGTGAGGAAAAAGTATGAAATCAAAAAAATGGACCCTAATCTTAACCAGTTTAACAGCTCTGACTTTGATGACAGCTTGTGGGCAGTCAACGACCAAGTCAAGTACAACTGCAGCGGCAGATACCACTGCCATCTCAACTTCAGCTACAAACAGTCAATCTTCTTATTTTACAGAAAAGGACTATGATACTTCTTATGATGAAAGTACAGCTTCTAAGATTGAGTTATCTGGCTCATCAGCAAACGTCTCTGGAGATGGGGTGACAGTCTCTGGATCAACAGTGACCATCACAAAATCTGGGACCTATGTGATTTCAGGTCAGTCTGACGGAGTGCAGATCAAGGTCGAGGCAGATAAGTCGGCAGATGTTCATCTAGTCCTAAAAGGTGCGACCATTACCAATACCAATGCAGCAATTTCAGCGACATCAGCCGGTCATGTCTACCTGACTCTGGCGGAGGGAACTACCAACAGTCTCTCTGACTCAAGCTCTAATAGTGATGACAAGGCAAATGCAGCTCTCTTTTCTAAGGTGGATTTGACCATCAATGGCTCAGGTACCCTTACTGTCGATGGCAAGAAGAACAACGGAATCAAGGCCAACGACACCCTCCACATCACGGGTGGAACCTATAACATCATAGCAGTTGGCGATGCCTTTAATGTTAATGATGAACTCAATATCACTGGTACGACCATGACCATCGATGCCAAGGAAGATGGTGTCAAAGTTGACAATGATGAGGATATGACTGTCGGCAATATGTATTTGGCTAACAATACCATAACAGTCACAGCAGGAGATGACGGTATTCACGCTTCTGGTAACCTAGTGATTGACAGCGGTACTTACACCGTCAAGAATTCGACTGAAGGAATTGAAGGGAAAGCCATTACGATTAATGGTGGTGATATCAATGTCTACGCGACAGATGATGGGGTCAATGCAGCTAATAAAAATGCTCAGCAAAGCGATATTTACTTTACCATGACAGGTGGTAATCTAACTGTAGAAGTCGGTCAAGGGGACACAGATCCGATTGACTCAAATGGCAATATCACGGTCACAGGTGGAACCATTAAAATGATTGGTCAATCAGGCTTTGACTTTGATGGAACAGCGACCTATACAGGTGGAGATATCTATCTCAACGGCGAAAAACAAACTGATATTGTGAACTCTATGCCTGGAGGCGGTGGACCTGGTGAGGGACCTCAAGGCGGCGGTCCAGCCCCTGGCGGACAAGGATAAACAAAAAAGGATAGCATTGCTAAGAGCAATGTTATCCTTTTTGTATCGTAGATTCATATGTTGCGAGTGGTTTTATAATCGTAGCTTTCAAAGGCTAAATTGTTCAGTCACCCGTTTTTGTTTACTTGAATTTCTTGAATTTTAAGAAGGTATTGAGTAGTTTTCCCTTAAATGTTTTGTTTTGGTAGGCGATTGTGAGGGAATTGAAAAATTCAACTGCTAGGTGTTCTTGGTGACCGAGCTCCATCTAGCTTGGGGTTGCTTCTGGGGAAAAGACGCCTAATTTGATGCGGAGTCCACCTTTTTTCATCTTGAACTGATGCATACCATACATCTTGATATCAAGGCTTGTATCGGACATGAGAGTAGCAGTATCACCTGCCATAGAAATTTTTGTATCGACATCCGGAACGCCTGTTTTTTCAGTATCTAGACTGATAAAGATTTTTTGATAAGTTGGTTGACCGTACTCTCCAATCAACTCCTCACTTCCTGTCCACCGTGAACTCCAGCAAATACAAAATGTTCAGGGTGAATTTTAAAAGGAAGTGCTTGGTCACCCATTTTATTTAGTCCTTGGTTGAAGGCGAAGAAATCTCTCAAAGTAAATCCATCCACGTAAGCAGCTTGTAGGTTACGTCCCTTAACCGAATTCTTAGAAAGCCATGCCGCATTTGGTCTGATTCTGCTAGACGGTCAGCGTAGAGTTCGAGGATTTTTTGACTTCCAAGGGCTAATTTGGTTTCAATTAGGTCTTGAAAATTTCTTAGTCTGTTTCATATAAAAATGAGTAAAATGAATTCCCATTACCAAGGTCATTAGAGTTGCGATAGCAATGACGATGGTTGGATTAGCCGAGAAAAGTAGAGGGAAAATAGGCCTTTAAAAAGTGGACAGAAAAGACCATTTCGGAGTATAGAGAGGAAGTTCAAAAACATTTTTAGAAATAAGACATGTGCATTATAAACATCAGATACGAATCTGGTGCTTTATTTTTTAAAGAATTTCAACTTTTTTCTTGACAAGTGAGTAAACACTCACTATAATAGGTCTATATTCAGTAAGTGAGTAAACACTCACCTAGGAGGAAGCATATGAAAAAATTGCTACATTTACAAGATTTGGATAAGTCTTTTTGTCGTCAAATGGTTTTGAATCATGTCAGCTTTGAATTGCAGCCGGGAGAAATTATAGGCTTAATAGGTCCGTCTGGTGCTGGTAAATCGACTATGATTAAGACTATGTTAGGGATGGAAAAAGCTGACGGAGGGGTTGCTTTGGTATTGGATCATACTATGCCCAATCGTCATATTTTAGGAGATATTGGTTATATGGCCCAGTCAGATGCCTTATATGAGGCTTTGTCAGGTCAAGAAAATCTGGAATTTTTTGGTCAGCTAAAAGGGCTATCCAAAAGAGATCTGACAGCTGAAATTGCCCATGTGGCTCAAGTTGTGGATCTGGCAGAGCATTTGAATAAAACGGTATCCGGTTATTCTGGAGGAATGAAGCGACGCTTGTCTTTAGCCATCGCGCTTCTGGGGAATCCTCAGCTCTTGATTTTGGACGAACCGACAGTTGGAATCGACCCTTCTCTTCGGAAGAAAATCTGGAAAGAATTATTCGCGCTTCGAGACAATGGGGTTGGGATATTAGTTACTACCCATGTTATGGATGAAGCAGAGTTAACGGATAAGGTCGGCTTATTATTAGGTGGAAAAATCATTGCTTTTGATACACCGCAACACTTAAAAGAAAGTTATCAAGTTTCAAGTATTGAAGAAGTATTTTTGAAAGCAGAAGGAGAGTAAGATGAGAACCATTGCTATTGCTAAAAAAGTTATCAAAGAATTGCTTCGTGACAAACGAACCTTGGCTATGATGTTTGTAGCGCCGGTATTTATTATGTGGCTGATGAACCTCATGTTTTCAGCTAGTACAACCGTGAATGTCAAGTTAGCGACACAAGATCTACCAACTGGTTTGATAACGAAAATGGATGAGCTTGATCATGTGGACATCGATACTTATCAAGACTTAGATCAGGCTAAAGAAGCGCTAGCAAATGAAAAAGTCGATGCTGTGATTTCTTATAAAGACGGTGAGTATCAGGTCGACTACGCAAATACAGATGCCTCCAAGACATCTATGATACGACAAGTGTTACGAACAAGTATCGCCAGTGAAGGCACCGATCAGTTACTATCTCGTGTCAAACAAGCTTTTCCACAATTGAAATTAGATGCAAAGGCGCCTGAAATCAAAGAATCTTACCAATATGGAGATAAAAATACTGGATTCTTTGCACGTATGATTCCAATTTTAATTGGCTTTGTGGTCTTCTTCTTTGTCTTTTTGATTTCTGGTATGGCACTTTTGAAAGAGCGCACAAGTGGAACCTTGGATCGCTTGTTAGCAACCCCAGTGAAACGTTCTGAAATCGTCTATGGCTATATGTTGTCTTACGGTATTATTGCGATTTTTCAAACGGCAGTTGTCGTCTTAGCAGCAATTTGGCTACTAGATGTAGAAGTTGTAGGAAATATTTTAAATGTTATAATAGTTAATGTGGTACTGGCTCTTGTAGCACTAGCTTTTGGAATTCTCTTGTCTACTCTAGCAAAATCAGAATTCCAAATGATGCAATTTATTCCTCTCGTGATTATGCCTCAACTCTTTTTCTCAGGGATTATTCCATTGTCATCCATGGGAGAATGGGCTCCAACTGTGGGGAAATTTTTGCCATTAACCTATTCTGGTGATGCAATAAGCCAGATTATTCTTTACGGACACAATCTTGGTGATATTTTGCCAAATCTTGGTGTTTTAATGATTTTCTTGATCATTTTAACAATTCTCAATATTGTTGGATTGCGTCGTTATCGTAAAGTTTAGAAATCAACATAAATAATGCTAAAAAGGTGTGAAGATTAGATGGATAAGACTGTTTTTGAATCGTTTGAAGATTACTTAGAAAAAGCGAATTACCCTCAAGGAAAGAAAAAAATCATGCAGGCAGCAGTGGATCTCATATCAACTAGGAGTTACCATGGGACCTCAACTCTTCACATAGCTGAGCGTGCTGGACTAAGCCAGGCAACTTTGTTTAAGTATTTTAAGACGAAGGATGATCTACTGACGGCTATTTTACATCCTGTAGTCCCAGGCATTTTCGGTAGTTTTGTTGAGGAACTCTTAGCTTTTGAAACGACAGAAGAGAGGGTTCGTTATCTCGTCCACGATCGTATGAGCTATCTCAAAAAAAATCGTGCTTTGATGAAAATCATTCTGCAGGAGAGTTTTTCAAATAAGAAACTAAAAAATGAACAGATTTTTATCTGGAATGCTATTCAAGATAAACTTCGAGTGCTTCATAAAGAATTGCTAGCAGATCCACGTGTAAATCCAGAGTTAACGATTCCTCAAATGGTTCGTATTTGTGTTGGTCCATTGTTGGCTTACTTCGCTCAACTTTATATCGTTAGCGACAACGGAGAAATAAAGGAAGAGGACCTAGACTTATTAGAAAAACAGATTTTAGGTGGTTTGTGGAAATAAGGGAGTTCTAGAAGAGCTAAGATTTATTTACTTGACTTTCAAACAAGCTAAAAAAGACATGTTCTGCTTATTTCAGATTCATGTCTTTTTTGTTGTTGGATTTTGTATTCTTCATAAGTCCTCAATCGCTTTGCCAAAACAGAAACCGACTTCTCCAGCGGTGCAACGATTTCTCAAGTGTATGGAAGAGGAGATTTCTGGCTTGCTAAAGAGAATTCCTTGACACTCTGTCAGCTTTTGATACAATAGTACAAAATCAGAGGAGGTAGGTTATGATTCAGAAACATGCGATTCCTATTTTAGAGTTCGATGATAATCCTCAGGCGGTCATCATGCCTAATCACGAGGGGCTGGACTTGCACTTGCCCAAGAAGTGTGTCTATGCTTTTTTAGAAGAGGAGATTGACCGCTATGCGAGGGAAGTAGGATCGGACTGTGTCGGCGAATTTGTTTCTGCCACCAAGACCTATCCAGTTTATGTCATCAATTACAAGGGCGAGGAACTTTGTTTGGCTCAGGCTCCTGTTGGTTCAGCTCCAGCAGCCCAGTTTATGGATTGGTTGATTGGCTATGGTGTGGAGCAGATTATTTCCACTGGAACCTGTGGTGTGCTGGCTGATATAGAAGAAAATGCCTTTCTAGTTCCTGTTCGCGCTCTGCGAGATGAAGGAGCTAGTTATCACTATGTGGCACCTTCTCGTTATATAGAAATGCAGCCAGAGGCTATTGCTGCTATTGAGCGAGTGTTGGAAGCCAGAGGGATTCCCTATGAAGAAGTCATGACCTGGACGACAGACGGTTTTTACCGAGAAACGGCTGAAAAGGTGGCTTATCGCAAGGAAGAAGGCTGTGCTGTTGTGGAGATGGAGTGTTCTGCGCTTGCGGCAGTAGCCCAACTGCGTGGGGTTCTCTGGGGAGAATTGTTGTTCACAGCTGATTCCTTAGCAGACTTGGACCAGTACGATAGTCGTGACTGGGGTTCAGAAGCTTTCGAGAAGGCCTTGGAACTCTGCCTTGAGATTGCCTTTCAGATCTAGCTACTCTTCTTCTTTTTATGGTACAATGGATGTATGTTATTCAAATTATTTGTGAAAAAACTTGAAAGGGTCTTTGGCGGACTTTCGCCTGCTCGTCGCATTTTTTTAAGTTTCGCTGGAGTTATTTTTATAGGTTCTCTTCTTTTGAGTTTGCCTTTTGTTCAGGCAAGTGGTTCTCAGGCCACTTATTTTGACCATCTTTTTACGACGGTGTCCATGGTCTGTGTGACTGGCCTTTTTACGCAACCAGTGGCTACTACCTATAATGTCTGGGGGCAGTTGATCTGTATGCTCTTGATACAGATCGGTGGTCTGGGACTCATGACTTTTATCGGGGTCTTTTATATTCAGGGGAAGCAAAAGCTCAGTCTTCGCAGTCGTGAAACCATTCAGGAGAGCTTCAGTTACGGGGAGGCTCGGTCGCTGAAGGCCTTTATGCGCTCCATCTTTTTGACGACTTTTCTAGTGGAGGGCTTGGGTGCCTTTCTACTAAGTTTCCGTTTTATTCCTGAGTTCGGCTGGGGACGAGGCATTTTCACCTCTATCTTTTTAGCAATTTCAGCCTTTTGTAATGCTGGTTTTGATAATTTCGGCAGTAGCAGTTTAGTGGCTTTTCAGACGGATCCCTTAATCAATCTGGTTATTGCTGGCTTGATTATCACAGGTGGTCTTGGCTTTATGGTCTGGTTTGACTTGGCAACCCAGTTTGACAAGAAGAAAAAACGCCGTCTGCGTTTCCACACCAAACTAGTCCTCTTCTTGACTGCAGGGATTTTGCTGTTTGGGACAGTATCCACACTCTTTACGGAGTGGCACAATCCAGGAACCATTGGCAATCTCAGTGTGCCAGAGAAAGTGCTGGTCAGCTTTTTCCAAACCGTCAGCATGAGAACGGCCGGTTTTGCTTCTATTGACTATACTCAAGCTCGACCTGTGACCTTGTTTATCTATATCCTACAGATGTTTCTGGGTGGAGCGCCTGGAGGGACGGCTGGGGGGCTCAAGATTACGACTTTCTTTGTCTTGTTGGTCTTTGCGCGTAGTGAATTGCTGGGCTTGCCTCATGCCAATGTTGCGCAGAGAACCATTGAGGCTCGAACAGTCCAAAAATCCTTTAGTGTCTTCATTATCTTTTTGATGACCTTCTTGTTGGGCTTGGTGTTGTTGGGAATTACGGCAGAAGGAACACCGCGATTTATCTACCTCATGTTTGAGACCATTTCAGCCCTTGCGACAGTTGGGGTGACGGCAAATCTGACACCAGAATTGGGCAAGCTAGCTCTCAGCATTGTCATGGTGCTCATGTTTATTGGCCGTATCGGTCCCTTGACCTTGCTGGTTAGTCTAGCTGACTACCAGCCTGATAAGAAAGATTTGATTCAGTATATGAAAGCAGATATTAGTATTGGATAAGAAAGGAAGAATGATGTCAGATCGTACGATTGGAATTTTAGGTTTGGGGATTTTCGGGAGTAGTGTCCTGACGGCCCTAGCCAAGCAAAATATGAATATTATTGCCATTGACGACCACGCCGAGCGTATCAATCAATTTGAGCCAGTTTTGGCGCGTGGAGTTGTGGGTGATATTACAGATGAGGAACTCCTCAGAACTGCAGGAATTGATACATGTGATACGGTTGTAGTGGCAACAGGGGAAAATCTGGAGTCGAGTGTGCTTGCAGTTATGCATTGTAAGAGCTTGGGAGTACCAAGGGTTATTGCCAAGGTCAAAAGCCAGACAGCTAAGAAGGTGCTAGAAAAAATCGGTGCTGACTCGGTGATTTCACCTGAGTATGAAATGGGGCAGTCTCTAGCGCAGACCATTCTCTTTCATAACAATGTTGATGTCTTTCAGCTGGATAAAAATGTGTCTATCGTAGAGATGAAAATTCCTAGTGTCTGGGCAGGTCAAAGCCTGAGTCAGCTAGACCTACGTGGCAAATACAATCTCAATGTCCTAGGATTTCGTGAACAAGAAAATTCACCACTGGATGTCCAGTTTGGACCTACTGACCTCTTGAAGGCAGATGCCTATATCTTGGCGGTTATTAACAACCAGTATCTAGATGACTTGGCAGAATTAAATTCGTAAGGAGGGAGCACCCCTCTTTTTTGATGTTCAAAATAGCAAATAGAGATAGTAACCCTTGTATTCTAATAAAAGTCCTTCAAAGTCTGGACTTTATGGTAAAATAGAAAGAAGTGACAAGAGAGAGTAATACTCTTCGAAAACCTCTTCAAACCACGTCAACGTCGCCTTGCCGTAGGTATAGGTAACTGACTTCGTCAGTCTTATTCACAACCTCAAAACCGTGTTTTGAGCTGACTTCGTCAGTTCTATCTGCAACCTCAAAGCAGTGCTTTGAGCAACCTGCGGCTAGTTTCCTAGTTTGCTCTTTGATTTTCATTGAGTATAAGAAAAAATCAGTCCCCTAAAGGAGTAGATTATGAAGTTATTGTCTATCGCCATTCCTAGCTATAATGCCGCAGCCTATCTTCATTACTGTGTGGAGTCGCTAGTGATTGGTGGTGAGCAAGTTGAGATTTTGATTATTAATGATGGGTCTCAGGACCAGACTCAGGAAATCGCTGAGCGTTTAGCCAGCAAGTATCCTAACATCGTGAGAGCCATCTATCAGAAAAATAAGGGCCATGGGGGTGCCGTCAATTGCGGCTTAGCGGAGGCTTCTGGTCGTTATTTTAAAGTAGTTGATAGTGATGACTGGGTAGATCCTCGTGCCTATTTAAAAATTCTTGAAACCTTGCAGGAACTAGAGAGTGAGGGGCAGGAAGTTGATGCCTTTGTGACTAATTTTGTATATGAAAAGGAAGGTCAGTCTCGTAAGAAGAGTATGAGTTACGAGTCAGTCTTGCCTGTCCAGCAGATTTTTGGCTGGGATCAGATTGGAAATTTCTCAAAAGGCCAGTATATCATGATGCACTCGCTGATTTACCGGACAGATTTGTTGCGAACGAGCCAGTTCCAATTGCCTGAGCATACCTTTTATGTCGATAATCTCTTTGTCTTTACCCCCCTTCAGCAGGTCAAGACCATGTACTATCTGCCTGTCGATTTCTATCGTTATTTGATTGGGCGTGAGGACCAGTCAGTCAATGAGCAAGTGATGATTAAGCGCATTGACCAGCAACTCAAGGTCAATCGTCTTTTAGTAGACCAGCTTGATTTGTCCCAAGTGAGTCATCCCAAAATGAAAGAATACTTGCTGAATCATATTGAAATCACGACGGTGATTTCCAGTGCCCTGCTCAACCGAGCAGGCACAGCAGAGCATCTGGCCAAAAAACGGGAGCTGTGGATCTATATTCAGCAGGAAAATCCAGAGGTCTTTCAGGCTATTCGCAAGACTATGTTGAGCCGTTTGACCAAACATTCGGTCTTGCCAGCTCGCAAACTTTCCAATGTTGTCTATCAAATCACCAAGTCTGTTTATGGATTTAATTAATATAAGTATTTTATAAGAGGGATTTAAGAAAAATTTTAACTTTTTCTTAATCCTTTTTAATTTTAGGAGATTATACTAGAGTCATCAAATAAAGAAAAACTCTAAGGAGAATCCTATGAAATTCAATCCAAATCAAAGATATACTCGTTGGTCTATCCGCCGTCTCAGTGTCGGTGTTGCCTCAGTTGTTGTGGCTAGTGGCTTCTTTATCCTAGTTGGTCAGCCAAGTTCTGTACGTGCCGATGTGGTCAATCCGACCCCTGCCCAAGTCGTGCCAGACGCTGCTTCGGTGAGTGAAAAGAGCGACTTACCAGCAGAGGTTCTCAAGAAAGCAGTTGATGTAGCTCTTCCTTCAGAACAGGTAGACTCAACACCCAAAGCAAGCTTGGATGCTACAAGCTCTCCAGAAAAAGTGAATGTTGCTGATAAAGACCAAGTGGTAGCGCCAAAAGAAGAAGTACAAGCAAAACCAGAATCTAAGAAAGAAACAGAAGATGCGGTTAAATCTGTGGAAAGTCCTGCAGCTACAGTTGCTGGACAAGACCGTGAAGCAAGTGAAGCGCAGCCAGCAACCACTCCAGCTGAAGTCCAAAAAGGTGTGGCCGACAACACTAAAGACACAGTAGATGTTCCAGCTACTTACTTGGACAAAGCGAACTTCCCAGGCCCATTCACAGCTGGTGTCAATCAAGTTATTCCATACGAATTTTTCGCCGGTGACGGTATGTTGACTCGTCTTATCTTGAAGGCCTCAGACAAGGCTCCATGGTCAGACAACGGTTCAGCTAAAAATCCTGCTCTTCCACCAGTAGAGAAATTGGGCAAAGGCCTTTACTTCTATGAAGTAGACTTGGCAGGAACTCAAGGCAAATCTGACAAAGAACTTCTTGACCTCTTAAAACAAAATGGCACTCAAAGTTACAAGGCAACTATCAAGGTATACGGTGCCAAAGATGGCAAGGCAGACTTGAGCAACCTCGTAGCGACTAAGGATTTGGATGTCAACTTGAATGGCTTGACCACCTCAGCTGAAGTGCAAAAAGGCGTAGCCGACAATACCAAAGATACAGTAGATGTCCCAGCTACTTACTTGGATAAAGCGAACTTCCCAGGCCCATTCACAGCTGGTGTCAATCAAGTTATTCCATACGAATTCTTCGCTGGTGACGGTATGTTAACTCGCCTTATCTTGAAAGCATCCGACAAGGCTCCATGGTCAGATAACGGTTCAGCTAAAAATCCCGCTCTCCCACCAGTAGAAAAATTGGGAAAAGGACTTTACTTCTATGAAGTAGACTTGGCAGGCACCCAAGGTAAATCTGATAAAGAGCTTCTAGACCTCTTGAAACAAAACGGCACTCAAAGTTACAAGGCAACTATCAAGGTTTACGGTGCTAAAGATGGCAAGGCCGATTTGACAAATCTCGTAGCGACTAAGGATTTGACAGTGAACTTGAATGGACATCAGTCTCTGATTCCGATGCAGTCAGGTTTCGTCCCATCTTCTAATGGTTCAGCTATGCCAGCTCCAATGATGAATAGTCATCAAGATGCATCGAATATGAAAGCTCAAATGCCTAGTGCCAATCAAGATGAGGTGAAATCTAAAATGCCAGCTGCTAGTCAGGATAAGATGATGCCTAACAAAGAGCAGGACAAAACCATGAATGCTAGCCAGCCTATGGCAACACCAAGCATGAAACAAGATCAAGCTCCAGCAGCCTCAAGCCAAATGTCTGATGAAGGCAAGATGGCATCTAATAACAAGGTATCAAGTCCAATGATGGCTAATCAAATGAAAGACCAAAAAGACATGCTTCCATATACTGGTGAAGCCCAAACATCAATGGCTACTCTTGGATTCTTTGGATTAGCTTTGGCCGGCCTGCTAGGTGGACTCGGTTTGAAAGCTAAAAAAGAGGAAAATGACTAGTCTAGCTACAGACTTTCTATCTAGGATTTGAAAAATCCAGATATCGTTTAGAATGTTCGTAAAGAGATAAAAATAGTGTTATACTATTGTGGTATAGCACTGTTTTTTTCAAAGGAGAGACAGATGGGAAAGACAATTTTACTCGTTGACGACGAGGTAGAAATCACAGATATTCATCAACGTTATCTGGTTCAGGCAGGATATCAGGTTTTGGTGGCCCATGATGGAGTAGAGGCCTTGGAAATCTTCAAGCGAAAAGCGATTGATTTGATTATTACAGATATCATGATGCCTCGGATGGATGGTTATGACTTGATTAGTGAAGTTCAGTATCAATCTCCAGATCAGCCTTTTCTCTTTATCACGGCTAAGACTAGCGAGCAGGATAAAATTTACGGCCTAAGCTTGGGGGCAGATGATTTTATTGCCAAGCCCTTTAGCCCTCGTGAGCTGGTTTTGCGTGTCCATAATATCTTACGTCGCCTTCATCGTGGAGGTGAGACAGAAGTCGTCAGTCTCGGGGATTTACGGATGAATCACGGTAGTCACGAGGTCCAAGTCGGAGATGTGGGGCTTGATTTGACAGTCAAATCCTTCGAACTTCTATGGCTTTTAGCCAGCAATCCAGAACGAGTTTTCTCTAAGACAGATCTCTATGAAAAGGTCTGGCAGGAAGACTATGTGGATGATACCAATACCTTGAATGTTCATATTCATGCTCTTCGACAGGAGTTGGCTAAACATGCTAGTGCAGAAACACCGACCATCAAAACCGTCTGGGGCTTGGGCTACAAAATTGAGAAAGCACGAGGTAGTTAATGAAATTAAAAAGTTACATTTTAGTGGGGTATATCATTTCAACACTCCTAACGATTATCGTGGTTTTTTGGGCCATCCAGCGAATGTTAATTGAAGAAAGAGAAATTTATTTCCTAGTGGGTATGACTCTCGTGGCTAGTTTTATCGGTGCTGGGATTAGTCTCTTTCTCCTATCGCCGGTCTTTACTTCATTGGGCAAACTCAAGGAACATGCCAAGCGGGTAGCGGACAAGGACTTTCCATCAAGTCTGGAGGTTCAAGGCCCTGTAGAATTTCAGCAATTAGGCCAAGCTTTCAATGAAATGTCCCGTGATTTGCAGGCCACCTTTGATTCCTTGGAAGAGAGCGAACGAGAAAAGGGCTTGATGATTGCCCAGCTATCGCATGATATCAAGACCCCCATCACTTCAATCCAAGCGACGGTAGAAGGGATTTTGGATGGGGTTATCAAGGAAGGAGAACAGGACCATTATCTAGCAACCATTGGGCGCCAGACGGAAAGACTCAATAAACTGGTTGAGGAGTTGAATTTTTTGACCCTAAACACAGCTAGAAATCAGGTGGAAACGACCAGCAAGGCCAGCATTTTTCTGGACCAGCTCTTGATTGAGTGCATGAGTGAATTTCAGTTCTTGATTGAGCAGGAGGAACGAGATGTCCATTTGCAGGTAATTCCAGAGTCTGCCCGGATTGAGGGAGATTATGCCAAACTTTCTCGTATCTTGGTGAATCTGGTCAATAACGCTTTTAAATACTCAGCTCCAGGAACCAAGCTGGAGGTGGTGGCTAAGCTGGAAAATAACCAACTTTCAATCAGTGTGACCGATGAGGGACAGGGGATTGCCCCAGAGGATTTGGAGAATATTTTCAAACGCCTTTATCGTGTAGAAACTTCTCGTAACATGAAAACAGGTGGTCATGGCTTAGGGCTTGCGATTGCGCGTGAATTGGCCCATCAATTAGGGGGAGAAATCATAGTTACCAGCCAGTACGGCCACGGAAGCACCTTTACCCTCCTTCTTAACCTCTCTGGCAATGAAAATAAAGCTTAAAACCCCTTTACAAATCTAGCCATTCATGGTAAAATGGATTTTGTGTGAAATATCAGCAGGAAAGCATGAAGCTCGTCAACAGGTGTCTTATGATAAGTAACCTTGGCTGTTTAGGCGAAGGGCATCTGCACGAATCAGGGCTTTCTAAGTGACTATTTCCACCGAAATATTATTTATATCAGGAGGACATTCACATGTCACGTTATACAGGACCATCTTGGAAACAAGCTCGTCGCCTTGGCCTTTCACTTACAGGTACAGGTAAAGAATTGGCACGTCGTAACTACGTACCAGGACAACACGGACCAAACAACCGTTCTAAATTGTCAGAATACGGTTTGCAATTGGCTGAAAAACAAAAACTTCGTTTCACTTACGGTGTAGGTGAAAAACAATTCCGTAACTTGTTCGTACAAGCTACAAAAATCAAAGGCGGAATCCTAGGTTTCAACTTCATGCTTCTTTTGGAACGTCGTTTGGATAACGTTGTTTACCGTCTTGGTCTTGCGACTACTCGTCGTCAAGCTCGTCAATTCGTAAACCACGGTCACATCCTTGTTGACGGAAAACGCGTTGATATCCCATCATACCGCGTAACTCCAGGTCAAGTGATCTCAGTTCGTGAAAAATCATTGAAAGTTCCAGCTATCCTTGAAGCAGTAGAAGCTACTCTTGGACGTCCAGCATTCGTATCATTCGACGCTGAAAAATTGGAAGGTTCATTGACTCGCTTGCCAGAACGCGACGAAATCAACCCAGAAATCAACGAAGCACTTGTCGTTGAATTCTACAACAAAATGCTTTAATTTTAAGAAATATCTTACAGAAAGCCTACAACAGTGGGCTTTTTGCTTTGTCTTAAAATGTTGATTTCTGGGTTTGTCTCCCTTTTTGTCCCCCTTCACAAAGAACTTACAGCTTTCTCATAAAATGAGACGGCTGTTTTTGCTTTTTCTTTGGAGAGATGACTGTAAGTGTCCATAGTCATAGCTAGTGTAGAATGACCTAGACGGTGTTGTAATTCTTTATATGGTATTCCAGAGTTTAGCAAGAGACTAGCGTGTGTGTGTCTAAAACCGTGGAAACCAATATTAGGTACACCAGCATGTTTGAAACGTGTGTTTAAACGAGTGGCTAGTGTTCTATTGTTTGGGTATTGAGGGAATGAGAGAAGTTTAAAAGTCTGTTCTTTTGGTTTTGTTGCTTACAAAATGATAAGCAGATAAGCAAAGGAATAACTTGCCTTAGTTGCTCGCAGAATGACAAGGAGATAAGAGAGATAAAAATCTCTCTTAATTCCTTACCAAATGGTATGGAGAATGGACTTGAACCAAGAGCGAACGCCGAGAAAACGCAAAAAACGCCTAGAACAATCTAAGCGCCAAAGAGTAGTGGACGGTGTGCCTGTCCCGTCATCTCATACTATGAAGTTGCGTAGCGACACTATCATTTCTACCTCACTTCTCTTTAAACTAATTATACTATAAGGAATACCAGCGTGACCACTAACCAAGTAGAAAAGAAACTAAAAAGCATTAAAAATTTTGATAAAGCAATTCAGAGACTAGACTTAGACTTGAAGATAAGTGATTGTATGATGTAGGACGTGAGATATTCGCAAGACGATTTATAGATAGATTAAAGCTATTTCAGTTATATGAGGTACTGGTCAATTTTATCAGTAATTTCAACTTTCTTGATTTCATCTTCAAAGAGTTTAATCCATCTGGTTCCAGAATTAACGGATAATCCATCAAGTTCTTCATCATAGACATCTTTGTCTTCGTAAAGAGCTACGCCTTTAAATATTTGGCCATCAATATCGGTGATTCTGACAACCTTGTTATTAAATTCTATAAGTTCCAACAGTCTCTCCTTTAATGCTACTATAGTCTGTTATATTATTGGAATTCCTTTAACATAAGCTTCTTTGGCTTCTGCAAGTGTCATTTCATTAGGACCACCATCTATATTAGTTTCTCCTGTATTTTGCCACTGACAAACGTCACAGATATCATACACTGCTGTAACAGTACCACATACTGGACAATGGACATATTCGCTGCCGTTAATGATGATTAAATTCTTTTTTCCAGTCTTATTCATTTAAGGTTACTCCCAACACTATACAAATATATTAGCTATTTCTATACACTTACTTTTTCAATATCATTGATTGTAATTGTAATGCTATCCCAGTCTTTCGGGGAATCTCCTATGTCAGCAATAAAAGTATCTTCACTTAACTTTTCGACAATTGTCGCCGTTTGACCGTTTTTTAACAACACTGTATCAAATTCTCGAATTTTTACGATTTTTCTCCTTGCGTAAGCTTCTTTGGCTTCGGCGAGAGTGATCTTATTCGGGCCACCGTCTATATTTATAATACCTGTATTTTGCCAACGACAGACGTCACAGATATCATAGTCCATAACTTCAGTTCCGCAAACAGGGCAATTTAACCATAAATATCCATCAATTACCCAAGTCTTTTTTGATCTATCCATATAAATCCCTCCTCCATAAACTCGCCAAACCAGTCTTTTTGGTGAACCGTGAGTATCAACCCACCTTTCCATCATTATACTGCAAACCGAGGGGGATTACTAATAATTTAGTGTGTTTTCTAGATGTGGTATGATAGTATTATTAGGTAATAAAAAAAGCACGTTTGACCGTGCTAGTTTCTTGCCGGCTGAACTCATCATTTTAAGTCCTTTTTTGTTACCCTTTATGTTTTCTCAACTTATTTGAATTTAATAGTTTTTGAGAAAGTCAAGTTAGATTCATAGCAGGCTTATGCCTGTTTTTTTGTACCTAATCACTGCAAGATAACAAAATGTTGTAATATTTTATTGAATAAGATAGGCTTTAGAGCCTTGATATTAAGCACTTTGGGGCGTTTTCCCTTAGTGCTTTTTTTGTTTTTACTACCAGCTATAAGTATCTATACGCAACTAGACCTGTATAGTTTAAAGTGATATAATAGTCTAAAAGGAGGTACTACCATGAATGTTTTAGAAAAAAACACACAGGTAAACTTTAAGACTAACAGAGACTTGTTAGAGAAGGCTAAAGCTATTATCACAGCGCAAAATCTTGATATGACAGCCAGTTTTAACTTGTTTTTAGAACACATTGTAGAAAATAAAGCCTTGCCATTTGAAACTCAAGTAGACAAAGAAAGAGAAGAACTTCTATCAGGGTTGCGTGCTGAAATTGGCCGTAGCTTTGAAGATTTAGAACATGGAAGAACTTACAGCCTTGATGAAGTGAGGGCTAACCTTGGAATTTAACGAGAACTCATATAGCCTTATTATCTCCGAAACGGTACAAGAACAGCTAAGAGGTATCAAAGACTATATCTCAGCTAACTATTTTTCAGAGCAGGCAGGAGCAAACACAGTTAAAAATATTCTTTACGGATTGGCGCGTCTGGAGGTCTTCCCAGAAGCGGGATTTGATGCTGACGAAAGAGTAGGAGATATTATATATCCACCACATAAAACTCGATGCATCATTTTAGGAGATTACCTAGCCTTCTATCATATTTTAGAGGACAGAAAAGCTGTCTTTGTATCAGATATTATTCATAGCAAACAGGACTACATCCGCTTGTTTAAGAAAAAATAGCACCTACATGCTAGATTTTTTCTGTCTAATTTTTGGGGTGCAGGTCATATTAGTAGTGAGCGTTTAAATTATAAGTCATTGACTAATAACAAGGATAGAATAGACACAATTTGGAAATTATTGGAAGCGATTCGTATGAACAATTGCTCGACATAAAATATAAGTCTCCGTTAAAAGATGCCAAAAGTCATATTATTTTTCCAGTTTACCTCTATTCAATCAGAATCAAAAACATTAGTCGATGATGAATGTTATCGGATTATTGGATTGCCGTTTTATAACTATGAAATAACTAAAGATGAAGTAGCAGATAGATTAAGGGATTTATAGTTTAAAAAATCTTAAAATACTTAGTTTTATAGAGCTTAGTAGAGGTTGAAACAAGGAAGTTAATTTAAACAAAGGAAATTTTAAATATGATATATAATTTTTTTATACGAAAACCAATGAAGTATAATTACGTAATCTCAACGATATTAGACATAGTAAATTTATTTTTTCTAATCTACTTCATATTTTTAAATATGACAGAGAAAACATTTTTTATTATTGCACTTATTGTCTATTTAATTATTATGGTAATTGATTGGTTCTTAAAGAAAGAAAATGTAAATACGGACTTAGGAAACTTAAACAGTCAAATAACTAAAATATCAAATACTATCTCACTTAGAGGTATATTTAAAATTATTTTCTGTATAATTAGATACCTTTTTTTGTTTTTTATATTACGAACATCTATTCTAATAATGATGGGTGAAGAGTGGCTATATAATACTCCCTACGGTATTTTTATTGAAAATTTCATTTTCATAGTGATAACAATATTACTATTTACTAGAATTTTTAGTTATTTATCAAACATTTCCCCTTACTTATTGCTTTTAGTGATTGCTATACCCATATTTTTATTTTCAATAGTAGGAATTGAATCTTCATTCTTCAATTGGACTTTTATATCTCTTATACTGGTCTCTGTTCTTCTTCAAATTTTGAATGAAGATATTCAATACTTACTTCCTAAAAAAATACGTCCTCAAATGGGAGAGTCCGATACTGAACTAAAGGAGAGCTTCTTCAAAATGAAGTTCAATGTGTTATTGTTCGTTCCTCTATTATATTTTTCTTTGTTGTTATCGGAAAAAATTACAAACAGTAATATATTTTTATATTTTGTTAATATTTCAACTTCAAGTAATATTGAAGTAGGAAACACAACTTACCTTTCTTATTTTACTGTTTACAGTGCATTAGTAAAACTATTAATTGTTTTCTTTTCCTTTATTATTCTTTTTGAATATAAAGAAAGTTTAATTAATATGATTTGCAGATTTTTATTACCTGTGATTAATGAAGATGGATTCTTAAATCGAGATGGAAAATATTTTAAAATTAGAAATAAAAAGAAGTTCAGTGTTGATAAAGAAATATACTATTATAGATACAAAAATACGTTTATAAAAAACATGCCCACAAAAACAGAGTGTTATAGATTGTCTAATAATGTATTAATGGATAAATCAGGCCATACTCAAAATTTTAAAATTATCTCCAATTATATTTTAAAAATCGATAAAGACTACTTTATTTTAGACCATTCAAGTACATTAAATGATTTTTATATTACGGGGAAAAATGAACGCCTGAGGAAATTGAAGAGGCCTGATCATAATGTTTGGTTGGTATTTCTAGCATTGCTAATAGTTACACTATTTTTTAATAGTATTTTAAATTCTAAAATGGAAACTCATGGGAGAGGAGAATATAAAATCATAAAAAACAAAAAAGAGTCATCAAGCAACGATGAAAATGAAATAATTTATTTAGAAAAGAATCAGTTAAGAATTGGAAATAATAAATATAGTTATGATGCAATCAGCATGACAATAAGAGATAATTCGAATACAAAAGTAGGAGAGCTTAAGGATAAATTATTGACGATTGAAATTGATGATAGAAAACAAGAATATCGCTTTGTTGATTCTAAAAACGCTGGAGATTAGTACCTAGCTTGAAAAAATATATTTGTTACTTATTTATTTTTTAAGTAAACATAGAAAGTGACAAAAACTTTATGAGCACTTATAGAACAATAATAAGGTAGTTCTTAAAACTAAAATATGTTAATTAGCATTTCGTAAAAATTTACGGAATGCTTTTTTACGTATGACGGGCATGTCGTATATCTGAGGTGTAAGTCCTCGGTGGGCACCTGCTACCGGTGAACCCAATAGCGATTCCCAAGCCTGACTATCGTGAGGGGGCGGGGAGAGGAAGGGATAGCGAAATCGTGGCTCTACGAACAGGAACGTGATAGTAAGGCGTATATAACGGATAAGGGGGCGCGCAACTCTGAAGTCCAAAAAGGTAGTCGTAACCTATATGCGTAAATCACGAGAGTAAACGAGGAAAGATGTACGACTTATCCCGTGAGGTCTCATGAGCGCTGAAAGCGTAGTAACAACGAATCATGAGAAGTCAGCCGAACCCATAGTAGTGATGAAGCTTCTGTAATGGAAGTGGAGCGAAGGGGTGACCAACTAATCGAAGTAATCCTACTTCACTTGTGTCTGTAAAACGAGCGGTCTGATAGAACTGGACTCTGTCACGTATTGACTAGATGAAGGTTCACCAATATAAGATGTCCCTCAGGCACCAAAACAAGAAAGGAATACGCACATGTCAAAATTGCTAGATAAGATATTATCACGTGAAAATATGCTTGAAGCCTACAATCAAGTAAAATCCAATAAGGGCTCAGCTGGGATTGATGGAATTACTATCGAAGAGATAGATGACTATATCAGACAAAGCTGGCGCCTGACTAAGGAACTGATAAAACAGAGAAAATATAAGCCTCAACCAGTTCTCAGAGTTGAGATTCCTAAACCAAACGGAGGCATCCGTCAACTAGGAATTCCAACAGTTAAGGATAGAATGGTTCAACAGGCCATTGTCCAAGTCATTAGCCCCATTTGTGAACCCCATTTCTCAGATACGAGTTATGGCTTCAGACCAAATAGGTCATGTGAAAAAGCCATCATAAAGCTCTTAGAGTACTTAAATGACGGCTATGAGTGGATAGTGGATATAGACCTAGAGAAATTTTTCGATACGGTTCCTCAAGATAGATTGATGTCCTTAGTACATAATATTATCGAAGACGGAGATACGGAATCCTTGATTCGTAAGTATCTTCATTCAGGTGTTATCATTAACGGTCAGCATCATAAAACGCTAGTTGGCACACCACAGGGAGGAAATTTATCTCCTCTCTTATCCAATATCATGCTTAATGAATTGGACAAAGAATTAGAAAAGAGGGGACTTCGATTTGTGCGCTACGCAGATGATTGTGTGATTACGGTCGGAAGCGAGGCCTCCGCTAAGCGTGTGATGTATTCAGTCAGTCGTTTTATTGAGATACGGCTAGGTTTGAAAGTAAACATGACCAAGACTAGATTACCAGACCAAGCGAGTTGAAATACTTAGGTTTTGGGTTCTGGAAATCATCAGATGGTTGGAAAAGTCGCCCCCATCAAGATAGTGTTCGGAGATTTAAGCTTAAATTGAAGAAACTAACACAGAGGAAATGGAGTATAGACTTAACAAGACGTATTGAGCAACTGAATTTGTCCATTCGGGGATGGATAAACTATTTCTCGCTGGGAAATATGAAGCGCATAGTCACCAGCATAGATCAGCGCTTGCGTACTCGCCTACGTGTGATTATCTGGAAGCAATGGAAGAAGAAATCTAGACTACTATGGGGCCTACTTAAGCTAGGGGTTCCTAAATGGATAGCAGATAAGGTATCTGGCTGGGGTGACCACTATCAATTAGTAGCTCAGAAGTCGGTACTTAAACGTGCGATATCAAAACCAGTCCTTGAAAAACGTGGACTGGTTTCGTGTTTGGATTATTACCTTGAACGACATGCGTTAAAAGTTAGTTGAACCGCCGTATGCCGAACGGCACGTACGGTGGTGTGAGAGGGACTAGAGATCATCCCCTACTCGATTTTGTCTTAAAATGTTGATTTCGGGGTTTGCTTAGAGATTTATTAGTAATGTTATTTTTGTATCTAAGTCTATCTATTCCAAAAATGACGCGATGTTGATGATATAAATCTGGTATGATGAAATATTTTGGCCCCCTCACTTTAATGAAGGGAGGTGTTACATATGTTAGAAACTTTACTCACAGTGTTTTTAGCTCCGTTACTTATTAACGTGTTATCAGAGCTTTTCAAGTTATGGCTTAAGAAACGTAAGAAGTAATGGTTAACCCTTTTAGAGGGTAGCAAAAAACCCCATCGGTGGCACGGTGGGGTTTTTTTAGTTACATATGCTGTAACTTTACTCACATTGTAAGTTCATTCTAACACAACCCCTCTGATATTTCAAGCTTTTGTTTTGATATTCATCAGAGTGTGTTTGTGGTTTGAGTCCACTTTACTGAAATTAGCCCACGCGCTACTAGCCTCCATTCTACAGCAAAGAAATCAACTCTTTTCTAGGGGATTTCCGCCCTCATTTTGCTCTTTTGTGCTAAAATAGACTTATAAATTGAAAATAAGGAATGTTTATGAAATCGGGTAATGGTTTTTGGAAAGGCTGTCTCTATTTTTGGGGCTTCTTGTTCTTACTGGGCCTTTTGGTTCAATATGCTCTTCCGCTCGCGGCTTGTGTCCTGCTAGGCTATGGTGGTTATCGTCTCTATAAACGTTTGCGCTATCCTCTTTTACAGGATCGTTCGCTCGATGATCGGATTGAGCTTTTAAAAGCTCGGATTCGTCAGGCGGACAAGGATATTCAGCAATTAGAGGGAACTTTAGTAGAAAAAGGCTCAGAGTCCTATAAGAGTCTGGCTAATCAAGTATTAATCGAACTGAGGGAAATCCATCAGGAGGCGGATCGTCTCAAGTCCTATATCGATGATGATGTTTACAACCGTATTGACAAAAAGGTTCGTACAGTAAGGGCAAACATCGATGTTCAGCTAGAACGTTTGGATAGGGAAAGTCAGGTAGATCTTGAGAATGCGGAGCCAGAGGAATTAGCTCCAGAATTGTCCCAGACCTTGGCCAATATTGCCATTGACCATCAGGCCATTTTAGACAAGATTGCCACCTCTGCCGAGGGGGATAAGGAAGAATTGACGGCCATTCATAGTTTGAAGATGGAGAAATTCAAAACGATTTTAGAAGGCTATTTAAAGATTAAGGCCAATCCGAAGAACTATAATCGAGCAGAAGAACGTTTGCAACAAGCTAAAGCAGCTATCGAACAATTTGACCTTGAGTTGGACCAAGTCCTGAGAGAACTCAATGAAACAGATATGCGTGATTTTGATATCAGTCTGCGTATCCTAGAAAAAGATCGTAAAGAATAGGTTAGAAACAAAGGAGTAACCATGACAGAATTTAATTTTGATATTGACCAGATTGCTAATAATACAGTAGCTAAGGTGGATAAAACAACCCAAATCATCGAGACAAATACTGGCTCAGACAAGACCTTGACCTTCCTTGAAAAGTTGAGCCCTGAGCAGCAAGAAGGAATCAAGGCGCACGTGCCCCAGTTGGTAGACCAGTTTGTCACCAATCAAAATGCTCTTTTGGATTTTGGACAATCTGCTGTAGAAGGTGTGAACAATACAGTCAATCGTATCTTGTCAGAACAAAAGAAACTGCAGATTCCCCAAGTGGATGACTTACTCAAGAATACCAACCGTGAGTTGCAAGGCTTTGTAGTCAAATACAAGAACGCTGAAATTGCTGAGTTAGAAGAGAAGCCAAACTTTTTGCAACGATTGTTTAACAAGAGTAAGAATACCTTACAAGAATTTTACTTTGACTCAAAAACAGTAGAGCAAAAGCTGGATGGCATGGCTGCCGCAGTGGTCAAGCAAGAAGATGTCTTAGCTCGAAATATCGTTTCAGCTGAGATGCTGATTGAGGACAATACCAAATCCATTGAAAATCTAGTGGGAGTGATTTCTTTTATCGAAGCCAGCCAGACAGAAGCTGGTAATCGCGCTGCCGAACTGAAAGCTCAAGCTGACCAACTCGATACAAGTACGGTAGAATACCAAACCAAATCACAAGAATTGGCCCGCATGGCTGAAGTGGTCAATACCCTTGAACAACAACATACTGAGTATGTCAGCCGTCTCTATGTTGCCTGGGCAACAACACCTCAGATGCGCAATCTTGTGAAGGTGTCATCTGATATGCGCCAAAAATTGGGCATGCTTCGTCGCAATACGATTCCTACAATGAAGCTTTCTATTGCTCAACTGGGTATTTTGCAACAATCAATGAAATCAGGTGTCGTGGCAGATGCCATTGTCAATGCCAATAATGCTGCCCTTCAGATGCTAGCTGAGACCAGCAAGGAAGTGATTCCGCAGATGGAGAGAATTGCCCAAAGCCCGACAGTAGCTGTTGAGTCTGTTACCAAACTGGCTGAAAGTCTGGTTGCACAAAACCAAGGTATCGTCGCAGCTATTGAATTGGGTCGTCAGAAACGTGCCCAACTAGAAACAACCATCGTCAAGTCCGCAGAAATGATCAACGATTCTGTCAAACTACGCGATGAGAAAATCGTCCAAGCCCTTCTAAACCAAGGAAAGGCCGCTCAGAAAGAAGTACAAGAATAATACACAAGTCCCCTGTAATGTAGATTTGCAGGGGATTTTATTTGTTTTTGTGGACAAGCCAGGCGGAATACTTTTTCCCAAGCCAGAGAGCAAAGAGGAGATTGATGACGACGATGCCTGAACCGACTAGTGAAAATAGGAAAAATTCGCTAGTCGAAACTCGCCACAAATGTACAATGTCTGTAATCAAATAAGCACTGATAGGAAAACAAAGGATAGAAGTGATCAGAGCAGGTATATACTTGCGAAGAAGAATTGATTGTCCAATATGGAGAAAGAGATGAAGTGCAAAGGCTACAAATCCCCCCAACCAAACTAATTCGAGCGCTCTAGATTGACTAAAATACGCTAATAAAGTGATGGATAAGACAATGATAAACTCCTCAAAAACAGCAAGGGCAAATCCCTCTGTTGTAATTCCTTTGTGAATCTTGAGAATAGCTGGAGCCTTTTGAGCCAGCAAGGTTTCGTTGAGATGAATCCAAGGGACAAGACCGATAATTTCTTCCATATCGTGAAAGATAAAAAGTAGAGGGAACATCCAAAGATAAAACGCCATAAATCTCTCCTGAAAAGCTATAGATTGCTAACTAATAAAGCAAAAAACGCCCAGTAAGGCATTTTGAGTTAGGTATGCTTATTTAACTTCTGTAAACACAACGTGTTTGCGAAGTTTTGGTGAGTATTTCTTCAATTGAAGACGGTCTGGAGTGTTACGTTTGTTTTTAGAAGTAAGGTACAAGCGTTCACCAGATTCTTTGTGTTCAAGTGTAATATTTACGCGCATGGTATCTCCCTTCTATTATTCAGCTGATGCAGCTTTAGCGATCTTACGTCCTTTGTAGTATCCTTTAAGTGATACACGGTGAGAACGTGAGTAATCTCCAGTAGTTTCGTCAAAGTTTACAGATGGAGCTGTTACTTTGTAGTGTGTACGACGTTTGTTTTTCTTCGCTTTTGAAGTGCGACGTGCAGGTACTGCCATTTTGATTTCTCCTTTAGGTATTTATATTCGATTCAATCTACTGATTTTCATCAACCATACTAGGATAACACATTTTTTTTGTAAAGTAAAGTTACTTGACAAAAAAAGATGAAAAAATTCTCCTGTCAGACCTAGCAGACAGGAGAAGGTGTTAAATATCAATCTCAAATGGTTCGTCAATGGTTTCTGATACGTATTTTCCGTCTTTCTTCCGTTGTTTGACACATTCTGTAAGGAGATATTCGATTTGCCCATTGACTGAACGAAAGTCATCTTCTGCCCATGATGCGAGTGCAGCGTATAACTTTGTTGAGAGTCGAAGGGGGATATGTTTTTTTTAGCTTCAACCATCTTTAGTAAAGACTTCCTGTGTTGACAATTGGTTGTGCATCATGATTGCCACAGAGGACGACTAGGAGATTTGAAACCATAGCAGCTTTTCGTTCTTCGTCAAGCTCTACCAATTCCCCTTCATTGAGCCGTTCTAGTGCCATTTCAACCATTCCTACAGCACCATCTACAATCATCTTACGGGCATCAATAATGGTAGTAATTTCTGTAGCATAAGCTAGGTAAGTGATACGTGCTTCAAGGATTTCCTAAGCAGTCATTGTCATTTGATGATTTAGCTCCTAAAAAAGGAGATTTTGTGCTAACATCACCACTTTGTCCAAGTCGAGTGTGGTTTGCAGGGTTGACTGCTACGCTGAAGGGATTGACAAAGTAAAAGCCAGGTTCTTTGATGGTACCTGTATAGTTACCAAAGAGTGTCAGAACCATAGCCTCCTGAGGTTTGACAACTTTTAAACCAGCATGAGTTAGCGTTGCAATTACGATTAGTAAAGGTCCGATAATAATTCCAAAAATGTTTTCCGAACCAACACCCATTTTAAATATAAAGATACCAAGTACGATTGTCAACTCAATGAGAATCAATGCTAATACACCATTTGGTTATGAATTGATTAGTTTTTCAGTCATAAAAATGACCTCTGTTATTTGATATCTAAATGATATCATTTTGTTTTTAAAAATTAATAGAAAGTTGACAAATAATCACTAAAAAGTTTCAGCCCAATAATTACTTATAGGAAGTGAGATTATATTGTGCTGAAATACTCTTTTATTCTTATAACTTTTACACTATAATTGTAGTTAGAAAGGGAGAGAAATGTTTGATTATAGAGCACTAGTTATTTTGATGACTTTGATGGATCATTGTGAGCTATCATTATATGAATTATCTGTTAAGGTGAGCTTACCTATAAAGGAAGTCAAAGAAGGAATAGATTATTTAGTGCCTTATCTAGCTAATAAAGGGATAGTGCTGGATAAAAAACAAGGTCGCTATAGTTTATCAAATCGTACGAAGCAGTCTTTGACAGATATTATTAAGTCGGATGAATTGGTTTTACCAAAGTCGACTCGCTTAGCATTAATCTATCTTTACACTTTTTGCCGATTAGATTTTATATCGAATAATCATTACCAAGACTTTTTGAAAGTAAGTAAGAATACAACCTTATCTGATATTCAATCATTAAGAAAGATTATGTTAGATAATGATTTGGAGCTAGGGTACAGTAGAGCAAAAGGTTATACTTTACACGGTTCAGAGTGGAATAAGCACCGTTTAGCTTTTCAAATGGTTAGTGAGTTGCTGGAATCCTCCATAGGGATTTGGGGGTTGGATTATGTTTTATCCAGTTGGGGGTATTCATTAACTTATGATTTGATTGATCAGGTAGTTAAAGATTATTATGAAAAGCTACAGATAGTACCTATTGTTAATCAATTAAAAGTTTGCCTTTTCGGTTTAGTATTCATTATATGTAGGTATCAAAGGGATGTTGAAAGAGTATGTCTTTCAGAGACACTAGTATCTCCTATTATTCAAGATATAACGACTATTTTATTGGATACAGTAGTTGATTTGGGAATTATAGATACGGTATTTTCAGAGGATGATTATCGCTATATCACAGTTTTATTATCAAGTTGCTTTGAAGGTGAAGTAGATGTTGCTCCGGTTTACTTTAATCAATTAACAGAGGCTATTATAAGTAGAATGGAAGATATTTCTTTGTTACATTTTAAACAAAGAGAAGTATTGAGAGAAAATCTTCGCCGCCACCTTATACCGGCTTACTATAGATTAAAGTTCGGCTTACCTAGCTCAAATGAATATGTGTTGCATGTTAAAGAACATTATCCTGATTTATTTGAACTAGTAAAAGATTCTTTGACTCCCTTGATGGACGCTATTGACAAGCCCATACCTGATAGTGAAACAGCATATTTTGTTATCCATTTTGGAGGATATTTAAAGAAAGCAGACAATTTGCCTCAAAAATGTTATAAAGCAGCAATTATCTGTCCTAATGGAATTAGTTCTTCATTGATGATAAAAGAGAATCTATTAGCATTATTCCCTCAAATTGAGTTTATAGGAACCTCAAAGATTGATGATTTATATGCGAAAACTAGTAGTGACTATGATATGGTTTTTTCTACTATAAAGGTGGATACAGAGAAGCCAAATTATCTAGTTTCTGTTATGATGACGGAAGAACAAACAACACAGTTAGTTGAATTGGTATCAAAAGATTTCCCAGATACAGGTTATCGAGATATTGAGCTTAATCAGATAATTAGCATAGTAAGACGATATAGTGTAATCACACAAGAATTAGAGTTAAAATTAGCATTAAAGAGGTATCTCTATCAAGAAATGAACAGAAAGGAAGTGTTACCATTGTTAGAAGAATTAATTACAAAAGAAACTTATCAGGTTAGTTCGGAAAAATTAGGATGGAAGGAGGCAATTCGTTTAGCAGCTAAACCGCTTTTGGATCAACATAAGATAACTGAGAACTACCCTGAGGCAATGATTCAAAAAGTAGAAGAGTTTGGGCCTTTTATTAATTTAGGGAAGGGAGTAGCAATTCCTCACGCTCGGCCAGATGAAGGTGTGAATGAAATAGGGATGTCAATGTTAGTTTTGGAAGAACCGATTTATTTATTGGATAATCCAGAACAAGAGGTAAGATTGTTGATTTGTATTGCAGCTATTGATAATGAGAGTCATTTAAAGGCTTTGTCACATTTAACAACAATTTTAAGAGATAAAAATCATGTTCAAACTTTAATATCATCAAAAAACTATGATGACATTGAAATGATAATTAAACAGGAGGATTAGATAATGTTAAAAATTGGTACAGCTTGTGGTTCAGGATTAGGTTCAAGTTTTATGGTACAGATGAATATTGAATCTGTATTGAGTGATTTGAATGTTTCAGATGTAGAAGTTGAACACTATGATTTAGGTGGAGCAGATCCAAATGCAGCTGATATTTGGATTGTTGGTCGTGATTTAGCTGATTCAGCTAGTCATCTTGGAGATGTTCGTATCTTAAATAGTATTATTGATATGGATGAACTACGAGAATTAATTACTAAACTTTGTGAAGAAAAAGGACTTATTTAGGAGGCTAGCGTCATGATGAAGTTCATATTGGATATTGTTAGTACACCAGCTATTTTAGTAGCTTTAATTGCAATCTTAGGATTAGTTCTTCAGAAGAAGAAATTACCTGATATTATTAAAGGTGGAATTAAGACTTTTGTTGGTTTCTTAGTTGTATCTGGTGGTGCAGGAATTGTGCAAAATTCTTTGAATCCATTTGGTACCATGTTTGAACATGCTTTTCATTTATCTGGAGTTGTACCGAATAATGAAGCAATTGTAGCTGTAGCTTTAACAACATATGGCTCAGCTACTGCAATGATTATGTTTGCAGGTATGGTGTTCAATATCTTAATCGCTCGTTTTACTCGATTTAAATATATCTTTTTAACAGGGCACCACACTCTATATATGGCGTGTATGATTGCGGTCATTTTATCAGTTGCTGGCTTTACTAGTTTGCCTCTTATCTTACTAGGAGGATTAGCACTCGGTATTATTATGAGTATTTCTCCAGCATTTGTACAAAAATATATGGTTCAATTAACTGGAAATGACAAGGTAGCTTTAGGTCATTTCAGTTCTTTGGGATATTGGTTGAGTGGTTTCACTGGTAGCCTTATCGGTGACAAATCAAAATCAACAGAGGACATTAAATTCCCAAAGAGTTTAGCTTTTTTACGTGATAGTACTGTTAGTATTACTTTATCTATGGCAGTTATTTACATTATTGTAGCTATCTTTGCAGGGTCAGAATATATAGAAAAAGAAATCAGTAATGGTACAAGTGGTCTAGTTTATGCTTTACAATTAGCAGGTCAATTTGCAGCAGGTGTATTTGTTATTTTAGCAGGTGTTCGCCTTATTTTGGGTGAAATTGTTCCAGCCTTTAAAGGTATCTCAGAGCGTCTCGTACCTAATTCAAAACCTGCTTTGGATTGTCCGATTGTTTATACTTATGCACCTAATGCAGTCCTAATTGGATTTATCTCTAGTTTTGTTGGTGGTTTAGTAAGTATGGCAATTATGATTGCTTCAGGAACGGTTGTCATCTTACCAGGCGTTGTGCCTCATTTCTTCTGTGGAGCGACTGCAGGTGTCATCGGGAATGCATCTGGTGGTGTTCGTGGAGCCACTATTGGAGCATTTTTACAAGGTATTTTAATTAGTTTTCTTCCAGTCTTTTTAATGCCAGTTTTGGGAGGACTTGGTTTCCAAGGGTCAACTTTCTCAGATGCAGATTTTGGTCTATCAGGAATTATTTTAGGAATGTTGAATCAATTTGGCTCACAAGCAGGCATTGTTATTGGTCTTGTTCTTATTCTAGCAGTTATGTTTGGAGTATCCTTTATTAAAAAGCCATCTGCAAAGGAGGAATAAGGGATGATTTTAAGTGAAAACAGAGAAGATGAGTTAAGAAAATTTGCAACAAAAATCCGATTAAATACTCTTAGAACATTGAATCATCTTGGATTCGGCCATTATGGAGGGAGTCTGTCTATAGTAGAAGTTTTAGCAGTGCTTTATGGTGAAATAATGCCGATGACTCCAGAAATATTTGCGTCACGAGATAGAGATTATTTTGTTTTATCCAAGGGACATGCTGGACCAGCTTTGTACAGCACACTCTATTTGAATGGTTTCTTTGACAAAGAATTCTTACATTCTTTAAATACAAATGGAACCAAATTACCGTCTCATCCTGATAGAAATCTAACGCCGGGCATAGATATGACAACTGGCTCTTTAGGACAGGGAATTAGTGTTGCAACCGGACTTGCATATGGTCAGAGAATAAGAAAAAGTTCCTTTTATACCTATGCTATTGTTGGAGATGGTGAGTTAAATGAGGGACAATGTTGGGAGGCTATACAGTTTGCTTCTCATCAACAGTTATCTAATTTAATTGTATTTGTAGACGATAACAAAAAACAATTAGATGGTTTTACAAAGGATATTTGTAATCCAGGTGATTTTGTAGAAAAATTCTCAGCATTTGGATTTGAATCCATTAGGGTCAATGGTTCAGATATTAGAGAAATTTATGAAGGGATTATCCAATTAAAACAGTCAAATAATTCATCCCCTAAGTGTATTGTATTAGACACTATAAAAGGTCAAGGAGTTCGAGAGCTGGAAGAAATGAAATCCAATCATCATCTTCGCCCTACTGTAGAGGAGAGACAAATGTTAACTTCAGTTGTAGAAAGATTAAGTCAGGAATTGGAGGAAACAGAATGATGAGAAGTACGAAAGAATTACGACATGTGTATAGAGATTTCCTTCTAGAGGCTAACCAAAGTTATTCTGATATAGTAGTTTTAGAAGCAGACTTGTCAAGTTCGATGGCTACTAATAATCTTGAAAAGGACTTTGGAGACCGTTATGTGAATGTTGGGATCATGGAAGCAGAAATGGTCGGGCTTGCAGCAGGTTTATCTATTCAGGGGTTTAGACCTTATCTTCATACATTTGGCCCTTTTGCTTCACGAAGAGTATTTGATCAATTATTTATTTCTCTTGGGTACGCACAATTGGATGCCACTGTGATTGGCTCAGATGCAGGAGTAACGGCAGAGATGAATGGTGGAACACATATGCCATTTGAAGAAATTGGATTGTTACGTTTAATTCCTAAATCAATCATTTTTGAAGCAACTGATGATATCCAATTTCGTGAAATCTTGAACCAGACATTAGAATTAAAAGGACTAAAATATATTCGAACAATTAGAAAAGCTCCAGAGGCTGTATATCAAGGTGGAGAAGATTTTTCTAAAGGCTACATTGAGTTAAGACACGGTGAAGATGTTGTAATAGTTGCTTCTGGCATAATGGTTGCTCCAAGTATTCGAGTTGCGGATGAACTGTCTAAATTAGGTTATTCAGTAGGTGTGATAGATTTATTTAGAATCAAACCGATACCAGAACAGATAAAAACAATGTTAAGCGGAAAAACTATATTTACTGTAGAAAACCACAATCAGATAGGTGGAATTGGCAGTGCTTTATGTGAATTATTCTCTGATGATGGAATAACAAAAATTCATCGGATGGGTGTTCAAGAAAGATTCGGTCAAGTAGGGAAAATGGATTATCTTCTTAATGAGTATGGTTTGAGTGAATCGAATATAAAAGAGAAAGTTTTAGCGTTTTATAATGCAAGATAGATATTAAATACACTTATCTGAAAGAACTTCTGTAAAAATTACATTACGTTATTTAAAGCGAGCGGATTAAAAGCATATTCTGGTAATCAGAAAGTGCCCTGATCCGCTTTGTTGTTTTTAATTTAAAATGTTTATATGTGTATAGAATTTTCTGAAAATTCAAGAATTTTCTTCTGTTCATTGCCTTTAAAATGTGCTATAATAGTAAAAACTGAAACGGGAGGGATAAGATGACAGAATTAGATAAACGTCACCGCAGTAGCATTTATGACAGCATGGTTAAATCTCCAAACCGTGCCATGCTTCGTGCGACTGGTATGACAGATAAAGACTTTGAAACACCGATTGTAGGGGTTATTTCGACCTGGGCGGAAAATACACCATGTAACATTCACTTGCATGATTTCGGGAAATTGGCTAAAGAGGGTGTCAAATCAGCAGGTGCTTGGCCTGTGCAGTTTGGGACTATCACTGTAGCGGACGGGATTGCTATGGGAACTCCTGGTATGCGTTTCTCTTTGACATCTCGTGATATCATCGCGGACTCTATCGAGGCGGCGATGGGTGGTCACAATGTGGATGCCTTTGTCGCTATCGGTGGCTGTGACAAGAACATGCCTGGTTCTATGATTGCTATTGCTAATATGGATATCCCAGCTATTTTCGCCTATGGTGGAACCATTGCACCGGGAAATCTTAATGGCAAAGACATCGACTTGGTTTCTGTTTTTGAAGGTATCGGAAAATGGAATCACGGTGACATGACGGCTGAGGATGTGAAACGTCTTGAATGTAATGCCTGCCCTGGCCCTGGTGGTTGTGGTGGTATGTATACTGCTAATACCATGGCGACAGCTATCGAAGTTCTCGGTATGAGTTTGCCAGGCTCTTCATCTCATCCAGCTGAATCAGCTGATAAGAAAGAAGACATCGAAGCAGCAGGACGTGCTGTTGTTAAGATGTTGGAACTTGGTCTCAAACCATCAGATATCTTGACTCGTGAAGCCTTTGAAGATGCTATCACTGTAACTATGGCTCTCGGTGGTTCTACAAATGCCACTCTTCACCTGCTTGCCATTGCCCATGCTGCCAATGTTGACTTGTCACTTGAGGACTTCAATACGATCCAAGAGCGTGTGCCTCACTTGGCCGACTTAAAACCATCTGGTCAGTATGTCTTCCAAGACCTCTACGAAGTCGGTGGTGTGCCTGCGGTTATGAGATATCTCTTGGCAAATGGTTTCCTTCACGGAGATCGCATCACATGTACTGGTAAGACTGTTGCTGAGAACTTGGCTGACTTTGCAGACCTCACTCCAGGTCAAAAAGTCATTATGCCACTTGAAAATCCAAAACGTGCGGACGGTCCGCTTATCATCTTGAACGGGAATCTTGCCCCTGACGGTGCGGTTGCCAAGGTATCAGGTGTTAAAGTGCGTCGTCACGTTGGACCAGCTAAGGTCTTTGACTCAGAAGAAGATGCGATTCAGGCTGTTCTGACAGATGAAATCGTTGATGGCGATGTAGTCGTTGTCCGTTTCGTTGGACCTAAGGGTGGTCCTGGTATGCCTGAGATGCTGTCACTTTCATCCATGATCGTTGGTAAAGGTCAAGGAGACAAGGTTGCCCTCTTGACAGATGGCCGTTTCTCTGGTGGTACTTATGGTTTGGTTGTTGGACATATCGCTCCTGAAGCTCAAGATGGTGGACCAATTGCCTACCTTCGTACAGGCGATATCGTTACGGTTGACCAAGATACCAAAGAAATTTCTATGGCCGTATCGGATGAAGAACTTGAAAAACGTAAGGCAGAAACAACCTTGCCACCACTTTACAGCCGTGGTGTCCTTGGTAAATATGCCCACATCGTATCATCTGCTTCACGTGGAGCCGTGACAGACTTCTGGAATATGGACAAGTCAGGTAAAAAATAAACTCATACTCTTCGAAAATCAAATTCAAACCACGTCAACGTCGCCTTGCCGTATAGATGTTACTGACTTCGTCAGTTCTATCTGCAACCTCAAAACAATGTTTTGAGCAACCTGCGGCTAGTTTCCTAGTTTGCTCTTTGATTTTCATTGAGTATCAAAAAGCAAGCCAACTTGGGCTTGCTTCTTTTTATCTTCAAAAGTAATTTGCCTGTTTAACGAGGTGGTAGTCCAAGGGCAATACGGCCATAGCGACTGATTCGTGTAATCTTCCAAGCGGGCGACCAGGTAACTTCAACCTTGACATCTTCGATACCCTCGATTTGTTTCAGACCTGCCACGATTTCGATAGGCAAACTTTCGGCACAATCGCAGGCAGTATCGGTGAAGGTCATAACAATCTTACAGAGACCCGTTTCGTCCAGATTGATTTCATAAATCAGTCCTAGATTGTAAACATCCAATTCCACATCTGTATCAAAAACCTTCTCTAATTTTTCGATAATTTGGTCTTGCAAGGCCAAAGCACGGTCATTAATTTTGATATCGTCTCTCATAGCAGTCCCTCCACCTGATAAATATCCTCTATTTTCTCATAATTCTGACAATTTGGCAAGTTTTTGATGAATTTTCTGAAAAATATGATAAAATGAAGAAAATACTGAATCAAGGGGAAGCCTATGGAGCAGATTGGAAAAGTCTTTAGACAATTACGAGAGTCAAGAAATATCTCGCTGAGACAAGCAACTGGGGGACAATTTTCGCCGTCTATGTTGTCCCGCTTTGAAACAGGTCAGAGTGAGCTTTCGGTAGAAAAGTTTCTATTTGCCCTAGAAAATATATCTGCCAGTGTGGAGGAAATCCTCTTTCTGGCGAGAGGTTTTCAGTATGATACAGATTCTGAGTTGAGAAAAGAAATCCTAGATGTCTTGGATCCAAAGGATATAGCTCCGCTTGAGGACTTATATCGCAAGGAGTATCAAAAGCATGCCCATTCTCAAAACAAACAGAAACATATTCTAAATGCCATTATTATCAAGTCTTATATGAAGAGTATGGATGAAACGGTAGAGTTAACGGCAGAGGAAGGTAAAGTCCTTCATGACTACTTGTTTTCTACTGAGATTTGGGGAATCTATGAACTCAATTTATTCTCGGTCAGTTCTCCGTTCTTATCTGTTTCCCTTTTTACTAGATATGTACGAGAAATGGTCCGAAAATCTGATTTTCTAATGGAAATGTCTGGTAATCGAAACCTGTTTCACACTATGCTATTGAATGGTTTTTTAGCTAGCATTGAGTGTGAAGAATTTACTAATGCCTCTTATTTTAAACGTGTCATCAAAGAGCATTTCTACAAGGAAAATGAGACCTATTTCCGAATTGTCTATTTGTGGGCGGAAGGTCTCCTTGATAGCAAGCAAGGCAGAGTCAAGGAAGGTCAGAAAAAGATGGAGGATGCTGTCCGTATTTTTGAGATGTTAGGCTGCAACAAATCGGCAGATTACTATAGAAATACGACCGATTGTTGAATATCTGCAAACTAAGAAAATAATTTAAAATTTGAAGCGATAGAACTCTTACCCTCTCTCAGGTTATCAAAGAAGTTCTATCGTTTTTTTGCTTATTTTGTGTGTTGCATATATTCAAAAGTTTTCCCTTTCAATTTCTAAGTGATATACTATAGTCATACTTCATATAGGGATTATCACAAGAAGGGAGATTACCTATGAAACTATTGTTCAGAAATCAAGCTTATCGTCTTTTGACTTTGTCACGCTTCTTCAATGCCTTTGGTGCTTCGATTTTTAATCTGGTATTTATCGTCTATGCATCGACCCTACCACAAGCCTCTTTTGCGGTTGCTATGGCGAATATTGTCATGATTCTTCCGACCCTCTTTACAGTTTTTGTAGGGATTCGGGCAGATTACACAAGGGACAAGGTCAAATGGATGGTCTATAGCGGTTTGTTTCAGGCGGTTTTATTTTTTCTGGCAGCCCTGGTTGTTCAGCAAGCTAGTCTCTTTGCTTTTTCTATCCTGTGTTTAATCAATGTCATTAGTGATGTCATCAGTGATTTTGCTGGTGGTTTGCGAATGCCTCTCGTTAAGGAAAAAGTGGCTGAAGAGGATCTGATGGAAGCTTATTCTTTTTCCCAGTTCATCACCTATATTTCAGCTATTGGTGGTCAAGCTTTTGGAGTCTGGCTCTTAGGTCTATCAGTCAACAATTTTTCCCTCGTTGCGGGAATCAATGCTTGCTTTTTCCTCGTATCAGCCGTGATCCTCTTTTTAGGAAAAAGCAAATTGAGCCTGTCAATGTCATCTGCTGATGGTGAAATTCTAAAAAATGAGAAGCTTTCTATTAAAGAGCAGTTCCTAACAATTTACCGAAATTTACGCCTCGTTTTTCTTAAAAGTGGACAGAAAAACTTTGGTTTCATGATCTTTGCTGTCTTGCTTATCAATGCCTTGGGTGGCGCTCTAGGAAGCGTTTATAACATCTTCTTTTTGAGCCATTCTCTCTTGAATTTTTCTTACACAGAGGCACTATTTATCGAGCAAGTCTGTGTTTTATTAGCAATTATCATCAGTAGCCTTACGGGAAATGATTATTTTGGGAAGCAGTCCTTGCCTAGATTGATGATGTGGGTGACATTAGGAGTCAGTCTAGTTGGTCTGGCTAACTTATTCAATCAAGTCGTGCTTGGTTTGCTATTTCTCTGTTCAACTCTGTATGTTTCTGGTAAAGTTCCACCAAAGATTAATGCCATGCTCCTGAAAAATCTAGCTCCAGAGGTTCTAGCTCGTACCAGTAATTTTTTGGGTTTATTGTTTACCTTATCAGTACCTCTTGGTACAGCCTGTTTTTCACTTGTAGCTGTATGGAATATACAGTTGACTTGGATGCTATTTGTTGGTCTTTCCTTGTTAGCTATTCTTTTGACAGGTCTTAATCTCAAAAATGATATCTAATACTCTTCGAAAATCTCTTCAAACCACGTCAACGTCGCCTTGCCGTAGTACGGTTACTGACTTCGTCAGTTCTATCCACAACCTCAAAACAGTGTTTTGAGCAACCTGCGGCTAGTTTCCTAGTTTGCTCTTTGATTTTCATTGAGTATAAATCCTAATTTTTTTCTTACTGTTTTAATCCCTCTATTTATGGTAAAATAAGACTATTAAGTTTAAAGAGGATTCCCTATGAAATTACAAAAACCAAAAGGAACGCAGGATATTTTACCTGCTGAGTCTGCCAAATGGCAGTACGTTGAGGGCTTTGCCCGTGAAATTTTCAAGCGCTATAACTATGCAGAAGTGCGCACGCCTATTTTTGAGCACTACGAGGTTATCAGCCGCTCTGTCGGAGACACAACGGATATCGTAACCAAGGAAATGTACGATTTCTATGACAAGGGTGACCGCCATATTACCCTCCGTCCAGAAGGAACTGCGCCCGTTGTCCGCTCCTATGTGGAAAATAAACTCTTCGCCCCAGAAGTGCAAAAGCCAAGCAAGTTCTACTACATGGGCCCTATGTTCCGTTACGAGCGTCCACAGGCAGGACGTTTGCGCCAGTTCCACCAGATTGGTGTTGAGTGTTTTGGCTCTAGCAATCCAGCTACGGATGTGGAAACCATCGCGATGGCAGCCCATTTCTTGAAAGAAATCGGCATCCAAGGTGTTAAATTGCACCTCAACACGCTTGGAAATCCTGAGAGCCGTGCGGCCTACCGTCAAGCCTTGATTGACTATTTGACACCGCTTAAGGAGACCTTGTCTAAGGATAGCCAACGTCGCTTGGAGGAAAATCCTCTCCGTGTCTTGGACTCTAAGGAGAAAGAAGACAAGGTGGCAGTGGAGAATGCGCCGTCTATCTTGGATTTCCTTGATGAAGAAAGCCAAGCTCATTTTGATGCTGTCCGTCAGATGTTGGAAAATCTTGGAGTAGACTATATCATCGATACCAATATGGTGCGTGGTCTGGACTACTACAACCACACCATTTTCGAGTTTATCACTGAGATTGAGGGCAATGACCTGACAGTCTGTGCGGGTGGTCGTTACGATGGCTTGGTTGCTTACTTTGGAGGCCCGGAAACTGCTGGATTTGGTTTTGGACTTGGTGTAGAGCGCCTGCTTCTCATTCTTGAAAAGCAAGGTGTGGCCCTCCCTATCGAAAACGCCCTAGATGTCTATATCGCAGTCTTGGGCGAAGGAGCAAATGTTAAGGCCTTGGAATTGGTACAAGCTCTTCGCCAACAAGGATTTAAAGCAGAGCGTGATTACCTCAACCGTAAACTCAAAGCTCAGTTCAAGTCAGCCGATGTCTTTGCGGCTAAGACCCTCATCACCCTAGGCGAGAGCGAAGTCGAAAGCGGACAAGTGACGGTCAAGAACAACCAAACCCGAGAAGAAGTGCAAGTGTCACTTGAGGCAATCAGCCAAAACTTCTCAGAAATCTTTGAAAAATTAGGCTTTTAATAGTAGATAAACTGGTCAGGACCTTACTCCTGACCTTTTTCTTTTGCAAAATGACAAAAATCATAAACTTTTTGACAAATATGCTTGTCAAAAAGAAAAAGATGTGTTACAATAAATTCAAGTTAAGAAATAGGAACCAGAAAGGAGCTATGATGTGGGCATTAGGATTTGTACCTCTTGTGATTATGTATTATATCTACCATTCCCAAAAGGTCAAGAAACTGGAGAATAAAATCAAAAGAATTGAGCAAAAACAGAAAGGAAATATAGAAATGTCAAGAATTTTAAAAGAATTGATTGGGAAAAAACCAACAATCGTTGGACAAGTGTTTGGAACAGACAACTGGGAAGTTGTGGATGTTGATGAGGAATGGGTCAAGCTACGCCGTGTTGATAAAAAGGGAAAAGAAAAATTCAAGTTGCAACGTATTGAGGATATCCAAACCGTTGAATTTGACGGAGAGTAGGTGTGTAACATGCAACTAAAAAATCGTCTAAAAGAGCTGCGGGCTCGCGATGGCCTCAATCAAACCGAACTAGCCAAGCTAGCAGAGGTTTCTAGACAGACCATTAGCCTATTAGAACGGGACGAATACACCCCGTCCGTTGTGATTGCCTTGAAAATATCTCAGATTTTCAACGAAACAGTCGAATCGGTATTTCGCTTGGAGGAGGACGAGTGATGAACAAGTATAAAGTGATTTATTATGTAGTTGCCATAGCTCTATTAGTCAGCGTATTTCTACTGATTGGGATAGACTTAGGCTGGTTTAATCCCTATCAAAGCGAAAAATTTATTTGGGCCTACTTTGCTCTTATCCCAGTCGTTGACTGGATTGAAAAGAAAGCAAACAATTTAGCAAGTGAAAAAGGAGAATGAATATGAAAAAGAAACGTGGATTGTTGTTATTTTTGATGTCTGTTGTCTCGGGAGCTTTCTTGTACATATTTGTAGATATGTTGAAGGCTGGTGCCGAACCCCATGGAATTATGTTAGATGTAAAAGTCTTGCTACCCTGGATATCAGCTATTGGTTTACTATTAGGTTTTGTTGGTATTCTTTTGACGTTCAATTTCTTAAAGAAAAGCAGAAAATTTCACTCCTGGTATCAAGAGGAAATAGATGATGATCTGAATGAAACCTATTATGTGCAGATGTATCGTAATCTCGAGTTTGGAACCATTACTTCTAATATTACAAGTGTAGCGATTTTATTGGCTCTTGTCATCTCAGGTAGTGAAGTAATTGTACTCGATGTAAGTCGTATAACATTTTCCCTTTCCTTTTTGGCATTAGTGCTGTTCTTGCAGAGTCAAAAATATCTTTCTAAAACAATTGCGATTGTTCGTCAGTTTGATTTGGCTCTTTTCTCTACACCAAAGGATATCTTGAACTATATTAATTCTTACGATGAAGGGGAGCGTCAGGCTAATTTGGAACAGAGTTTTAGAATTTTATTCCAATTAAATCAGTATGTCTTACCAGTCTTATATATTTTTCTTTTTTTCATTTCTTGCTTGACAGGAGAAATTCAGCTACTAGCCTTCTTGCTTGTCGGAGCGATACACATTTATATCAATGTGATGCAGTTACCTATGGTGAAACGTTATTTCAAATAAAGGAGTTTCTATGATTCGTGTTGAAAATGTAAGCAAAAGTTTTGGGAGCAAAAAAGCTCTTCATCAGATTTCTTTTGAGATTAAGGAGGGTGAAATCTTTGGTTTTCTTGGACCTTCTGGCTCAGGTAAAACAACCATGATCAACGTCTTGACAGGTCAGTTGGCTGCAGATCAAGGTAACACAATTTTGTTAGGCAAGAATTCTCAAGATTTAACTTCGAATGATTTGGAACAAATTGGTATTGTGAGTGATGGCAGTGGTTTTTATGAAAAGATGAGTCTTTATAAAAATCTTCTCATCTACGCTAAGTTATATGGTCTCAAGTCAGATAGAGTAAATCAGGTGCTCCAACAGGTTGGATTGGCAGATGCTAAAGACATCATCGCAGAAAAACTATCTACAGGAATGAAACAACGAATGTTCTTGGCTCGTGCCCTTCTGAATGCTCCTAAGATTCTCTTTCTAGATGAGCCAACCAGTGGTTTAGACCCTACAACATCTAAGATGATTCATACCCTACTACAAGAATTAAAGCAGGCGGGGACAACTATCTTTCTGACAACGCATGATATGCATGAAGCAACTCTGCTTTGTGATCGCTTATCTCTTTTGAATAAGGGAAACTTAATAGAGTATGGAAGTCCGCAAGATATCATCCAGAAGTACCATGTGGATAAGAAAGTACGTGTGGTTTATAATGATGGACGAGAACAGATAGTTCCTTTTGAAGAATTACCACATTTAGATACGACAGATTTGATGGTGGTTCACTCTTGTGAGCCAACTTTAGAAGAAATCTTTATCAGATTGACAGGAGAAAAGTTAGATGTTTAGAAAATTAAATGCCCTACTATGGTTAAGATTACAAGTTCTTATCAGCAATTCAACTTTGTTGGCGACTCTATTGATGCCTTTTGGAATAGCTGTTCTATATAATGAATTCTTCAATAAGAATGGAGAATTGAGTATGTTTCTCCTCTCTTCGAGTTTGACGATGGTCTTGAGTATGGGAAGTGGTTATATGGTATCGATTATGATGGCAGAAGATAAGGAAAAACGCAATCTTAAATCACTCATCCTAAGTGGTGTGACAGCAACAGAATATACTTTCAGTATGCTTGTTCTCCCTATTTTGATAATGTTATTTGCTATGATTGTACTGCCCATCTATCTTAAAGTAGATCTATCAAGTTACTTATTGGCCTATGTTATCTATTTAATCCTAGCAACTATTAGTATTATTTTTCTCAACCTTTTAATCGGTGCAGTGTCAGATACTCAGTCTAAAGCGCAAGTTTATAGTATCTTTCCTGTGTTTATCGTCTCTTTTTTACCCATGATTGCTCTTCAAAATGATACGGTTCAGAAAGTGTTGGATTACTCTTTTATTGGTCCAATTGTAAATCTTTTAAATAAAAAAGGTGGGGAAATATCTTTTTCTAATATTGGTATGTTACTTGCCTGGGTACTTGTGTTAGGAATAGCAAACCTCTTTGTATTGAAAAACAGCTATAAAGCAAGATAGGAGAACTTTATGAAACTACTTAAAAACCTTGGCTGGTTTCTTCTAGCTGTTCTATCCTTTTTCTTTGGCTATGGTCTGGTTCAGAGTATGGCTCTGTCAGCTCTTGGACTAGGGGCTTCGATATATGGAGTTTTACCACTTTATATCGCCCTGTCAGGAGCCTATGTTTATGGAGTTTACAGATGGTATCAGACAGAAAAGGTTAGCATCCAGACGACTGCTTTTAATCGTCATATCTGGTTGCCTACTCTGGTTTTGCTAGTGGCTATTACAGCCCAGTTCTTTTTACCAGAAGATCCGTCGGTCAGTCAACAAATCGTATCTCAACTGACAGTGGAACAGCCTGCATTTGGTTTCTTTATGGTGGTGGTCTTTGCTCCTTTGACGGAAGAGCTTATCTTTAGAGGGATGTTGGCACGCTATCTCTTTCCTAAGCAGGACAATAGTAAACAAACTCTGCTTTTCCTTCTGGTAACAAGTGTTCTATTTGCCTTGATTCATTTCCCAGGAACTTTGCAACAGTTTTTGGTTTATGCTAGTCTAGGATTGAGTTTGGGGCTGGCTTATGTAAGTCGAAAAGGTCTTCTTTACAGCATTTCTCTCCACGCTTTGAATAATTTAGTCGGCTTTTTGATGATACTCATGCTATAATAGAGTCAGGAGGTCACATGAAACGAGTAATTTTATTAGCAGTGATTCAAGCAGTTGTTCTATTTTTCATCATTGGGGCGCTAGCTTATGCCTTCAAAGGCGATTTCTTCTACAACTATCTAGCAGTTGTCTTTGCCCCTATTGCAGGTGTCTTGCGCTTTGGGACAGCTTACACAACGGAAATTGTCTTGCCTCGAAAGGCAGCCGAAATTGCTGAAAAGCGTAAAGCAGGCAAAAATTCAAAATAAAAGAGTCCGGTGAACTTCATCGGATTTTTGTATTGGTGTTAATTTTTAGAGTCTTCACTTGATTTTTAAAGACTGACAAACTTTTCTGATGATTTTCATGAAGAGCCTGCGCTTTTATGGTAAAATAGTAACAGAATAAAAGAGGAGAGAAATAATGAAACGTAGTATGTATGCTGGTCGTGTTCGTGAGGAACACATCGGACAAGAAATGACCTTGAAAGGATGGGTTGGCCGTCGTCGTGACTTGGGTGGTTTGATCTTTATTGACCTTCGTGACCGTGAAGGAATCATGCAGTTGGTTATCAACCCTGAAAAAGTCTCTGCAGAGGTCATGGCAATAGCTGAAAGCCTTCGTAGCGAATTTGTTATCGAGGTGACTGGACAGGTCGCTGCGCGTGAGCAAGCCAATGATAAGTTGCCAACTGGTGCAGTTGAGTTAAACGTGACAGCCTTGACAGTGCTGAATACAGCTAAGACAACCCCATTTGAGATTAAGGATGGCATTGAGGCCAATGACGATACGCGTTTGCGTTACCGTTACCTTGACCTTCGTCGTCCAGAAATGTTGGAAAATCTCAAACTTCGTGCTAAGGTGACCCACTCTATCCGCAACTACTTGGATGAGTTGGAGTTTATCGACGTGGAGACACCATTCCTTTCTAAGTCAACGCCTGAAGGGGCGCGTGACTATTTGGTGCCGTCTCGTGTTAATAAAGGGCATTTTTACGCGCTTCCTCAAAGTCCACAAATCACGAAACAGCTCTTGATGAATGCTGGTTTTGACCGTTACTACCAAATCGTTAAATGTTTCCGTGACGAGGACTTGCGTGGTGACCGCCAGCCTGAGTTTACCCAGGTCGACTTGGAAACATCTTTCCTTACTGAGCAAGAAATCCAAGATATCACAGAAGGCTTGATTGCGCGTGTCATGAAGGAAACTAAAGGCATCGAAGTGACGCTTCCATTCCCTCGTATGAAATACGATGATGCGATGGCTCTTTACGGTTCTGATAAACCTGATACTCGTTTTGACATGTTGCTTCAGGACTTGACAGAAGTGGTCAAAGGTGTAGACTTTAAAGTCTTTTCAGAAGCACCTGCTGTAAAAGCCATTGTGGTCAAAGGCGCTGCGGACAATTATTCACGTAAAGATATCGACAAGATGACAGAAGTAGCCAAACAGTATGGTGCCAAAGGTCTTGCTTGGGTCAAGGTTGTTGATGGAGAATTAAATGGACCAGTTGCCAAGTTCTTGACAGGCATCCAAGCAGAATTGACAACAGCGCTTGATCTTAAAGATAAGGACTTGGTCCTCTTTGTAGCGGATACGCTTGAAGTGGCCAATGCAACACTCGGTGCCCTTCGTGGCCGTATTGCAAAAGAGCTTGGCTTGATTGATAACGATAAATTCAACTTCCTTTGGGTGGTTGATTGGCCAATGTTTGAATGGTCTGAAGAAGAAGGTCGCTACATGAGCGCCCACCATCCGTTCACTCTTCCACAGGAAGAAACTGCTCACGAATTAGAAGGTGATTTGGCTAAGGTTCGTGCCATTGCTTACGATATTGTCTTGAACGGTTATGAGCTTGGTGGTGGTAGCCTTCGTATCAACCAAAAAGACCTTCAAGAACGCATGTTCAAGGCTCTTGGTTTCTCAGCCGAAGAAGCAAATGACCAGTTTGGTTTCCTTCTTGAAGCCATGGACTATGGTTTCCCACCACATGGTGGCTTGGCTATCGGGCTTGACCGATTTGTCATGCTCTTAGCAGGAGAAGAAAATATCCGTGAAGTCATTGCCTTTCCTAAGAACAACAAGGCAAGTGACCCAATGACACAAGCTCCTTCAACAGTAGCTCTCAAACAACTAGAGGAACTCAGCTTACAAGTAGAAGAAGATGAAACAAGCAAAACGAATTAAGCGGTGGCGCTATTATCTGCGCCGCTTTGCTTATCAGATAAAAATTTTACGTGTCTTACAAAGCATCTCTCGGGAAAAATATGATGAGAAGATTTCGGCTTCTCTGGTCTATGGCTTTTTATCAGCAGTAGCGGTCAATTTCTTTTTCCAACCAGGGCATGTGTATTCGAGTGGTGCGACAGGTTTGGCACAGATTATCTCTGCCTTGAGTAATCACTGGTTTGGTTTTCATATTCCGATTTCGCTAACTTTCTACGCCATTAATTTTCCTTTGATGGTCTTGGCTTGGTATCAGATTGGCCATAAGTTTACGATCTTTACCTTTATTACGGTTTCCATGAGTTCCTTCTTTATCCAGTTTGTCCCAGTAGTAACACTCACTGAGGACCCTATTATCAATGCTCTGTTTGGGGGTGTTGTTATGGGTTTGGGGATTGGTTTCGCTCTTCGAAACAATATCTCCAGTGGTGGGACGGATATCGTCAGCCTGACCATTCGCAAGAAAACGGGTAAGAATGTCGGTAGTATTTCTTTCTTGGTAAATGGAACCATCATGCTGATAGCAGGTTTGACCTTTGGTTGGAAATACGCTCTCTACTCAATGATTACCATCTTTGTCTCTAGCCGTGTGACAGACGCAGTTTTTACCAAGCAAAAACGTATGCAGGCCATGATTGTGACCAATCATCCAGAGAAGGTAATTGAAAAAATCCATAAAAAATTGCACCGTGGAGCAACCATGATCCACGATGCAGAAGGAACCTATAATCACGAAAGAAAGGCAGTTTTAATCACTGTCATTACACGTGCAGAGTTTAATGAATTTAAACAGATTATGAAACAGGTGGATCCAGGTGCCTTTGTCTCTGTATCTGAGAATGTTCATATTCTGGGACGATTCGTTGAAACAGATAATTAGTAACTAAAAAAACCAGCTCGAGCTGGTTTTTATTTTTCGATAATTTTGTGGGCAATTAACTGGCGATAACAAATTTGTTTATTGCTTTTAGCATCGCTGATAATCTGGAGGATAGTTTCAAAGGAAACACGACCAAGCTCCAAACTATTGATATCGACATAGGCTGCCAAGTTGAGCTTGGGATTGACTGAGTCGAAGCTGAGGACAGGGACATCCAGTTGGTGTTTCGCGATGTAATCACAGACTCCTGCAGCAAGGAGACTATCAATGGTAATAATAGCGTCAATATTTGGATCGTGTTTGAAGAGAAGTCTACTAAAGCGATAACCATTATCTTCAAGAAATTCAGTAGCAAAGTAAGTCAGATTAGTATCGAGAGGAAGTTGGTGTTGTTTTAGAGCTAGCTCGTAACCTGTCAGACGGTCTTGTGTTACGAAGAGTCGCTTAGTCCCTCCGATAAAGGCAATTCGCTTGCATCCTTTTTTGATGAAATACTCTGTCGCATCAAAACCAGCTTGGACATTGTCATTATCGACAAGTGGAATGAAGGGAGATAGAGACTTACCTAAGATAAGGAAAGGGAATTGCTCGTCTGCTACTAACTTAACCAAAGGGTCCTCTTCTTGGGCATAGAGGAAAATCAAACCATCTACACGCTTACCATAGACCATCTGAGAAATAGCTTTAAGACGCTCTTTTTCATCTTTACCTGTTGCAATCTGAATAGCATAGTGGTTTTCAGAAGCAACTTGGGCGATACCACGGAGGACAGATGGGAAGAAAGGATTTTGATAGAAGGCGTCTGAGTCGTCAGGAAGCACCAAGCCGATAACTTGGGTATAACTGCTTACCAAGCTACGAGCGTTGAGGTTGGGATGGTAATTGAGCTCCTTCATAGCCTTGCGAACGCGTTTTTTTGTTTCGTCGCTAATGGTTGATTTATTTTGAATAACACGGGTTACGGTTGAAGGTGAAACACCAGCAGCCTTGGCCACATCTTTAATCGTAACGGGCATAAAAATCTCCTATTTATAGTAATCTGGATCACGGAAATGTGTTTTATAAAAAATAGTGACCAGATACAGAACAAAAAGAATGTTTTGTACAGTAATCAGGGTTGTCATATTTTGGCCAAATAAGCCCAAAATAAGTGTAATCAGAGTTGGTAATCCTAAACAGTTCAAGATAAAATGGTAGCACTCTTTAAAGGTCCTAAATGAAAAGAGGCGTGATTTCTTAGTGATATAAAGGAGAAGACTTGCTCCTAGAGAGACGATAAAGAAATTCAAACCAAAGAGGAAGCTCGCACCGAGAACTAGAAAGAGACTGATATAGACACGATTCTGCTGGTACCAGTCTTTAGAAATGGCTTGGGTCAAGTTGTCTTTACTTTTGAAACTCTCAGTCTCAATCGCTCGGTAAGAGATACGGGTCAATTCCTTGCTTTCCTTGCTAATGACGAGCTCATTCGTATCGAAATGCAGTTGCAAGTCCTTAGGTAATTCCTTACTTTGACTTGGACCGATCACAATAGAAGGTGCTTGACTAGCTGTTCCTGTATAAGTTAATTTGCCATCAACAATTGTAGCGTGTTCGGAGAGATCCTGTACAACCTTATCTGTCAATGGTTCATAGACATTATCGATAAAGGTTTCTAGCGGATAAGTCTCCTGGGAGCTGTTTTGGATGGCAATGGGTACCATAGACAAGCTGATAAGGAAGATACTGGTAAAGAGAAGCTGAAACCAGTTGAGTCCGAAACGTTTGGACAGGGGCTTACGAAATCCCCAAATACTTGAAAAATAGGAAAATGGATATGGAAGCATAGGTATCTTTCTAAAAGGTGTTTTCTATATGAGTATTATTATATAGAGAAATGTGCTTTATTTCAAGTCTAGGGGATAAATTGCTTGTTGTTAGTATATATTTTGTAGCAATAAGAAAAGGGTGGCGGGGATATATTATCCCTTGTCGCCACCACTTGTAAGTCCTGAAACAAAGTTCTTTTGTAGGAAGAAGAAGAGAATACAGATTGGAAGGGCGATGAGGATAGCACCTGCTGAGAAGTAGGCAATCTTCAAGTTCTTCGCATTGTTGACGAAGGTTTGGAGACCAACGGCAACAGTAAAGTATTCTTTCTCACGAAGCAAGAAACTAGAGAGGATGTAGTCCCCGAAAGGTCCCATGAAGGCCCAGAGAGCTTGTACGGCAACCATTGGGCGAACAAGTGGAAGAACAATTTGCCAGAAGCGACGGAAGTGTCCTGCACCGTCTAGTTTTGCAGATTCGTCTAGAGACATTGGCACTGTATCGAAGTAGCCTTTCATGAGCCAAGCATTCATCGGGATACCACCACCAACGTATAGGAAGATGAGGAACCAGCTGTGGTTAAGGGCGTTCAACATAAGCGCCATAACGAAGAAGGCTGTCAAAGCGGCCATGGTTGGCACCATTTGGATAATCAAGAAGAAGACCAAACTTTGTTTACGAGCCAAGAAGTTGTAACGGCTGTAGGCATAACCAGCAAGTACGATGATACTTGTTTGAACCGCCATGGTAACCAAGGCGATGATCAAGGTATTGAGATACCAAGTACCGTATAGAGTTTCAGTAAAGAGTCCTTTAAAGTTATCAAAATTGAAGTCGATGTTAGTATCAAGTTTAAAGGCTGCGACGTTACCTGCTTTAAAGGCTGACATGATGGTAATCAACAGTGGATAGATAATCACGATTGATAGACCAATCAAGTAGAGGTAAGTAAGGGTTTGAGTCAGTCTACGTTTGAGTTTAATTGAGTTATTCATCTTAGACGTCCTCCATATCAAATGCGTGTAGTTTCTTGAATGCGATCATAGAGATTGAGATGACAATGATAGAGATAATCAAGGTAACAGCAGCCGCCATTGAGTATTGAGGAGATGTACCTGTTGTCAAACGGTAGATCCATGAGATCAAGATATCAGTTGAACCAGCTCCCCCTCCGACACTACCAGGACCTCCACCATTGAAGAGGTACATGATAGAGAAGTTGTTAAAGTTGAAGGTGTATTGGCTAATCAAAGTAGGTGCAGCAACAGCCAAGATCATTGGGAAAGTGATGTTGCGGAATTTTTGCCAAGCATTAGCACCGTCAATATAAGCTGCTTCGTAAAGGTCGTTAGGAATAGATTGCAAGATACCCAAGGTCAAAACGTAGATATATGGGAATCCAAGCCAACCTTGCATCATAATCAAGGCAATCTTAGTCCAAGTTGGGTCTGTTTTCCAAGGAATAAGCGCCCCATCAAGGAAAGGAAGGAATTTAGCAAAGATCGGCAAGACTTGAGTGTTGATAGCCCCGACACTATCATTAAACATGTTTGAGAATGTCAAGATAGTGATGAAGGCTGGGACAGCCCAAGGAAGAAGGAAAATAACACCGAAGATACGTTTTCCTTTGATAAATGGTTGGTTAGCAATGATAGCTGTGAAGATACCAATGACGATCTGTAAAGTTGAGGCAGATAAAGCCCAGATGATAGTCCAAGAAAGGACGGCACCAAAGGCAGAACGGAAGGTACTCAAGCTCCAAATGTTTGTAAAGTTGGTCAAACCAACCCAGTCCAACAATTTGTTTGGTGGCAAGTGTTGGAAGTCGTAGTTGGTAAAGGCGATCATCAAGGTTACGATAACTGGGAAGATAATCGCAAAAGTCATGGCAATGTAAGATGGAATGATTAAGAGGTAAGGGAAGCCATTTTCATAGATTCCTTTGACCATTTCTTTAAAGGTAAGTGCTACTGGTATGCCATTGTTAATGTGTTTGGCAGTTGTATGTGCGTCTTTGATATTTGCGAAATAAAAGAGTACATAAACAACTACAAAGATTAAATGGAAGGCACCACGAATCAGCATAAAGAGGGAATTATCACGACCTGGTTTGTCACCAAGAGTGATGAGATTGCTCAATTCAGGGGCTGCAAGTGCTAGGAAGTAAAGGACGAATACGATGGTTACACCAAGGAAGATAAAACCTTTGGCTTTTTGTTTATTGTAAATCTGTCCTAACCCAGGAATGATAGACAGCAGAGCTGCTTTACTAGGTTGTTGCTTTTCCATAATAACTCCTTTCATAGGATACTGGTTTCTAATTAAAACCTAAACTATATATGTTTTTGATTGATAAATTCAAAGGGGGATTTGATTTCCACCCCCCTTGAACAAATTTTTTATTCACCAAATTTTTGTTTGATTGTTTCTTTGATCAATGTTACAGCGTCGTTAGCAGCTGTTTTCGCATCTTTCTTACCACTTACAGCATCAAAGAGCATAGTTTTCGCTGGATCCCAAACTGCAGACATTTGAGAGATGTTTGGCATTGGTTGAGCGTTCTTGAACTGTTTGATAACAGCTGTTGTCAACTCATCATTTTTACCTTCAGCATATGTACGAGCTTCAGTGTTAGCTGGGATTTCGTTAGTTGTATCGTAGAAGGCTTTTTGTTGTTCAGTTGAAACAAGGAAGTCTACAAATTTTTGTGCGCCTTCAAGGTTCTTAGTGCTTGATGGGATGATCCAAGCTTTACCACCACCGAATGCAGCGTAATCTTTTCCGTTTGGAAGAGTTGGGATAGTAGCAACACCGTAGTTTACTTTAGCATCTTTGAATGCTTGAGCTTTCCAAGGTCCATCGATAATAGCAGCTGTTTTACCTTCTTGGAATTGAGTTTGGATCAAGTTTCCAGCACCTTCAGTATCTTGCATACCTTTAGGCCATTTTTCGTACCAAGATTTAGCGTAGTTGATACCTGCAATAGCACCGTCGTTTGCAAGACCGATGTCTTTAGGATCTTTACCGTTTTGTCCGAATACGTAACCACCGTTACCAGCAAGGAGTCCGTATGCGTAGTAGAAGTTTGTCCAGTCAGCTAGAAAGGCAGTAGTTTTGCCATCTTCACCAGCGAAAGCGTATTTGCTGTCTTTAGCAAGGTTTTCCAAATCAGCAAAAGTTTTTGGAGCTTCTTTTACCAAGTCTTTGTTATAGTACAAAACGAGTGATTCGATAACAGCTGGAGCACCATAGACTTTACCGTCAGCAGCTGTTACAAGAGATTTAGTTTTATCATCTGTTTTAGCGCCGTCGCTCAATTTCACTTCTGAAAGTTGTCCGTCAGTACCAAGGCTACCTACACGGTCGTATGGAGCCATCATAACGTCAGGAGCTTGACCTGATTGGTTGTCAAGAGAAAGTTTGTCAAGACCACCCATTTGGTCACCAGATTTGATGTTAACTGTTGTTCCTGATTGTTCTTTATAAGCTTTAGCAACTGTTTCAGCATAAGCTTTGTATTGGTCTTCAACGTAAAGAGTGATTTCTTTTGCTTCAGATGAACCAGAATCAGCAGGCTTATCAGCAGTTTTGCTTCCGCAAGCTACCAAAAGCAAGCTAGCAAGTGTAGCAGTCCCAAGCACAGCAGCGCTCTTCATGAATTTAGATGACATAGTGTATTCCTCCTAAAGAATAACAAATTTTATAATGAGGAAACGCAAACGTTTTCCTTTATGGGACTAGTATAGCACAATCAGAAAGCGGTTGCAAGTGTTTTTTGTAAAAATTTTTAAAAAAATTGTGAAAAGAGTAAACGCTTCATCGTCATATAATAGTAGAAAATCTCAAAAATCGGTTTTGTTTTAAATTTAAAAAAAGTTGAGAAAACGATTGCCTAATTTACAAATGGAAAGCAGGGAGAATTCTCACTTTATTTTTGCTTAATGAGATAAGTGAAAGCCTTATTCCTATTTTGTTTGTTGCCTGGAAGAATATATATACGAGTAAGAAGAAAAAATTTTTAAAAAATAATCAAAAAAGTTACTTAAAACCGCTTGCATTTATCAAGAAAATGAGCTATACTAGTAATAGCGCAAACGTTTGCGCTCATAAAAATGTAATATCTAACTATAAACACATGAGGTGCTTATTATGAAAAAACGTCAAAGTGGTGTGTTGATGCACATTTCTTCTCTTCCAGGGGCATACGGAATCGGATCATTTGGTAAAAGTGCTTACGACTTCGTTGATTTTTTGGTTCGCACAAAACAACGTTACTGGCAAATCCTTCCACTAGGAACAACTAGTTACGGAGACTCTCCTTACCAATCTTTCTCAGCCTTCGCAGGGAACACTCATTTTATCGATTTAGATATCTTGGTGAAACAAGGCTTGTTGCAAGCAAGTGACCTTGAAGGAGTTGACTTTGGTAGTGATGCTTCTGAAGTTGATTATGCGAAAATCTACTATGCACGTCGTCCTCTTTTAGAAAAAGCGGTAAAACGTTTCTTGGAAGTAGGAGATGTTAAAGATTTTGAGAAATTTGCTCAAGACAACCAATCATGGCTTGAACTCTTTGCAGAGTATATGGCTATCAAGGAGCATTTTGACAATCTTGCTTGGACTGAATGGCCAGATGCAGATGCTCGTGCTCGTAAAGCTTCAGCACTTGAAAGCTACCGTGAGCAATTGGCAGACAAGTTGGTTTACCACCGTGTGACTCAATACTTCTTCTTCCAACAATGGTTGAAATTGAAAGCTTACGCTAACGACAACCACATCGAAATCGTTGGAGACATGCCAATCTACGTAGCGGAAGATTCAAGCGATATGTGGGCAAATCCACATCTCTTCAAGACAGATGTCAACGGTAAGGCGACTTGCATCGCAGGATGCCCACCAGATGAATTTTCTGCAACTGGTCAGCTTTGGGGTAACCCAATCTATGACTGGGAAGCAATGGACAAAGACGGCTACAAATGGTGGATTGAACGCTTGCGTGAAAGCTTCAAAATCTACGACATCGTTCGTATTGACCACTTCCGTGGTTTCGAATCTTACTGGGAAATCCCTGCTGGTTCCGATACAGCAGCACCTGGTGAATGGGTCAAAGGTCCTGGCTACAAGCTTTTTGCAGCCGTTAAGGAAGAACTTGGTGAGTTAAACATCATCGCAGAAGACCTTGGTTTCATGACAGACGAAGTTATCGAATTGCGTGAACGTACGGGCTTCCCAGGAATGAAGATTCTTCAATTTGCATTCAACCCAGAAGACGAAAGCATCGATAGCCCACACTTGGCACCTGCTAACTCAGTTATGTACACAGGAACACACGATAACAATACGGTCCTTGGTTGGTACCGTAACGAGATCGATGATGCGACTCGTGAATACATGGCTCGCTACACGAACCGTAAAGAATACGAAACAGTGCCACATGCTATGCTTCGTACAGTCTTTTCATCAGTTAGCTTCATGGCAATTGCAACTATGCAAGATTTGCTAGAATTGGATGAGGTAGCTCGTATGAACTTCCCATCTACCCTTGGTGGAAACTGGTCTTGGCGTATGACTGAAGATCAATTGACACCAGCTGTCGAGGAAGGCTTGCTTGACTTGACAACAATCTATCGCCGAATCAATGAAAATTTGGTAGAATTAAAGAAATAATACAATATCAGGAGACACCTTAAACATGTTATCACTACAAGAATTTGTACAAAATCGTTACAATAAGACCATTGCAGAATGTAGCAATGAAGAGCTTTACCTGGCTCTTCTTAACTACAGCAAGCTTGCAAGCAGTCAAAAACCAGTTAACACTGGTAAGAAAAAAGTTTACTACATCTCAGCTGAGTTCTTGATTGGTAAGCTCTTGTCAAACAATTTGATCAACCTTGGTCTTTACGACGATGTCAAAAAAGAACTTGCAGCTGCAGGTAAAGACTTGATCGAAGTTGAAGAAGTTGAACTGGAACCATCTCTTGGTAATGGTGGTTTGGGACGTTTGGCTGCCTGCTTTATCGACTCAATTGCTACTCTTGGTTTGAACGGTGACGGTGTTGGTCTTAACTACCACTACGGTCTTTTCCAACAAGTTCTTAAAAACAACCAACAAGAAACAATTCCAAACGCATGGTTGACAGAGCAAAACTGGTTGGTTCGCTCAAGCCGTAGCTACCAAGTGCCATTTGCTCACTTCACATTGACATCAACTCTTTACGATATCGATGTACCTGGTTACAAGACAGAAACTAAGAACCGCTTGCGTTTGTTTGACTTGGATTCAGTTGATTCTTCAATCATTAAAGACGGTATCAACTTTGACAAGACAGATATCGCTCGCAACTTGACTCTCTTCCTTTACCCAGATGATAGTGACCGTCAAGGTGAATTGCTCCGTATCTTCCAACAATACTTCATGGTTTCAAACGGTGCGCAATTGATCATCGACGAAGCAATCGAAAAAGGAAGCAACTTGCATGACCTTGCTGACTACGCAGTTGTCCAAATCAACGATACTCACCCATCAATGGTTATTCCTGAGTTGATCCGTCTTTTGACTGCTCGTGGTATCGAGCTTGACGAAGCAATCTCAATCGTTCGTAACATGACTGCCTACACTAACCACACAATCCTTGCTGAAGCCCTTGAAAAATGGCCTCTTGAATTCTTGCAAGAAGTGGTTCCTCACTTGGTACCAATCATCGAAGAATTGGACCGTCGCGTGAAAGCAGAATACAAAGATCCAGCTGTTCAAATTATTGACGAGAGTGGACGTGTTCACATGGCTCACATGGATATCCACTACGGATACAGCGTTAACGGAGTAGCAGCACTTCACACTGAAATCTTGAAGAACTCTGAGTTGAAAGCTTTCTACGACCTTTACCCAGAAAAATTCAACAACAAAACAAACGGTATCACTTTCCGTCGTTGGCTCATGCATGCTAACCCAAGCTTGTCTCACTACTTGGATGAGATTCTTGGAGAAGGTTGGCACCATGAAGCTGATGAGCTTGAGAAACTCTTGTCTTATGAAGACAAAGCAGCTGTCAAAGAAAAATTGGAAAGCATCAAGGCTCACAACAAACGTAAATTAGCTCGTCACTTGAAAGAACACCAAGGTGTGGAAATCAATCCAAACTCTATCTTTGACATCCAAATCAAACGTCTTCACGAGTACAAACGCCAACAAATGAACGCTTTGTACGTGATCCACAAATACCTTGACATCAAAGCTGGTAACATCCCTGCTCGCCCAATCACAATCTTCTTTGGTGGTAAAGCAGCTCCAGCCTACACAATCGCTCAAGACATCATCCACTTGATCCTTTGCATGTCAGAAGTTATTGCTAACGATCCAGCAGTAGCTCCACACTTGCAAGTAGTTATGGTTGAAAACTACAACGTTACTGCAGCAAGCTTCCTTATCCCAGCATGTGATATCTCAGAACAAATCTCACTTGCTTCTAAAGAAGCTTCAGGTACTGGTAACATGAAATTCATGTTGAACGGAGCTTTGACTCTTGGTACTATGGACGGAGCTAACGTGGAAATCGCTGAGTTAGTTGGTGACGAAAACATCTATATCTTTGGTGAAGATTCAGAAACTGTTATCGACCTTTACGAAAAAGCAGCTTACAAATCAAGCGAATTCTACGCCCGTAAAGCTATCAAACCATTGGTTGACTTCATCGTTAGCGATGCAGTTCTTGCAGCTGGAAACAAAGAGCGCTTGGAACGTCTTTACAAGGAATTGATCAACAAAGACTGGTTCATGACTCTTCTTGACTTGGAAGACTACATCAAAGTCAAAGAGCAAATGTTGGCTGACTACGAAGACCGTGACGCATGGTTGGATAAAGTTATCGTTAACATTTCTAAAGCAGGATTCTTCTCATCTGACCGTACAATCGCTCAGTATAACGAAGATATCTGGCACTTGAATTAATACTCTTCGAAAATCTCTTCAAACCACGTCAGCGTTGCCTTGCCGTACTCAAGTACAGCCTGCGGCTAGCTTCCTAGTTTGCTCTTTGATTTTCATTGAGTATAAGATACAAGATTTAGACTAATACACTTTCCTATAAAGCGAATTTCGATTGAAATTCGCTTTTTTGAATGCTATGGATTTGAGCCAATCTTGTCTTAAAAAGAGAGAAATCATAGACACATTGAACGTTTAAAAAGTTGGTTTTACTGTCTTTCAACCTCATGCTTCTTCGTAGTTGATTACCTCATATCTCTTGTATTCACTTACACAAAGTATTATAATATGATTGTAGGAAAGAAGGTGTTCTTATGTGGAAAAAATATTTTTCAAAATATAAATGGACTGATTTATTTTGGATTTTATTTGTTATTTTAACATGCCTCTTGGCGGGTAATAGTAATCTTTACCCCCTTACCCATCAAGAAATCTCTTATCATGGGTGCTTATCGGGAATTACACTTGCCTTATTTCACTTGCTATTTATTGATAAGTTTTTTATTTCGAATCGAAAATAAATGGAGAAGCTAAAAGCTTTAAATGTTTTAGACTTTTGGGATAGATAGTTTAAAAATTGAAATTTAAAACCGCAGATCTTCTTGAAATGCGGTTTTTTGTGTCAATTATAGTTCTCTCCCAACCAAAATCTCTGCTTCAATGGTAATCTCTGTCAGTTGGCTCCAGTCAATCTTGCTCTGGTCGATGTGAAAGAGGAGAGGAGTCATACTGAGTAGGGCTTGGAGCTGCTTTGCTGTGATAGACTGGGTTAGTGAGGCAGTTTGACTAGATAGGATGGTAAAGTGATCTTGGAAATGATTTTTGATATCTTGGTTGGAATAGTCCTTGTTTGTCAGCTGGTCTTGTACCTTCTGACGGATTTCCTTGAGGTGATTTTTAGTTGGAATAACCTTTATCAAGATACCGTCTTTGGATAAAACGCGACGAAATTCTCCATAGTTGGCAGGTGAGAAGATATCAAGCAGGATATCCATACTGGCGTCTTTTATAGGAAGTCGTGCCAAGTCACCAACGAACCAATTGACTGCCCAGTTGGGTTCGCTCTTGGCAGCGATTTGGACGGAATCTTTGGAAATGTCGAAGGCATAGAAGGTTTTGTCAGGATGGCTTTCTTGGAGTTTACGAGAATAGAAACCTTCACCACAACCGATATCTAAAATTGTTTTGGCATTTTTTGAGTTTGAAAGTAAATCAGATACAGCCTCTAGAATAGCTTGATAAAATCCAGCTTCTAGGATTTGCTGGCGATTTTGGAAGTTTTCCTTGTCGTAGTTGGCAGATTGCTTGATTTGAGGTGCCAGATTGACATAGCCGAATTTTGACAGATCAAAAGAATGGTGATTGCTACACTTGAGACTGCTAGCTACTAGAGGTAGCTTTTCTTGACAGATGGGACAGGCAAAGGCAGTAGCAGAAGCAAAACGTTGAAGTTTGGGTTTGAGATTTGTATTCATAGTTTAAGTGTATCAAAAGAGGCAAATGAAAGCAACTTTAGGAATAAGTAGATGGGAGATTCAGTAGAAATAAAACTAATTCTCCAATTTATAGAATAAAATTGCTTTTATATCGAAATTTCTATATAATAATGATAAGGAGGAAATAAGTATGTTAAAAGAAGTATTAACCGTTGCAAAAGTTGCGAAAAAATCATCACTCTTTTTGGGTGGTGTCGCATTTGGTACCCTTGGCTTGAAAATCTTAGCAAGTAAGGAAGCTAAAAAAGGTTATTCTAAAGCTTTGGCTAAGGCTTACAAGTTGAAAGACGGGCTAGATGCATCTGTTTCTGTTGTGAAACAACATGGAGACGATGTCTTGCAAGATGCCAAATATTTGTACGAGCAAGAGAAAAAAGAAGAGCAATTAGATAGCCTTATAGGAGAATAATATGTCTTTTAAAGTGCTACATAGAGGATACCAACATATCCGACTATCATCTTCTTTTTCACTCACCTTGGATATTCAAGACTATCTTCGTTCCTTGGCGAGAGATGAAAAGGGGATTGAGTCTATCCAGTTTTACATGGATCAACAGCACTTTACTCTACGTATAAAAGAAGGCTTTTCTGTATTAGATAATGCAGAAGCCTTTTTAAAAAGAATTGATAAAGGGAAAGTTTCTGAGTTGATGACTCTTCCCATTCGTAGAGAAGAGAGTGCTTATTCTATTGTTTCAGGTGCAGCGATTAAGCGTATACTTTTTCGTAGTTTTGTGCCGTATCCTATTCGCTATATATGGACTTGTTATCAGGCTTTTGGCTATATTAGAGAAGCCTATCAAACACTAGCGCGTAAGGAACTAACGATGGAGGTCTTGGACTGTTCGGCGATTTTATTGTCCTTGTTTATGAACCAATCCAAGACAGCTAGCAATATCATGTTTATGCTTGATTTGGGGAATCATTTAGATCAGTGGTCCTTGAAAAAAACTGCAACAGATTTAGAACAAAGCCTTCTTGCAAAAGAGAGCGATGTATTCTTAGTACAGGGCGATACGGTTGTTAGTATCAAGAGTTCCGATGTTCAAATAGGAGATGTCTTGGTCCTATCTCAAGGAAATGAAATTCTGTTTGATGGACAAGTAGTTTCAGGTTTAGGTATGGTCAACGAAAGTTCCTTGACGGGAGAGAGTTTTCCAGTTGAAAAAAGAGAGTCTGATTTGGTTTGTGCAAATACAGTATTAGAAACTGGAGAGTTGCGCATTCGTGTAACCGATAATCAGATGAACAGCCGGATTTTACAGCTGATTGAGTTGATGAAGAAATCTGAAGAAAACAAGAAAACGAAACAACGCTATTTCATCAAGATGGCGGACAAGGTCGTCAAATATAATTTCTTGGGGGCTGGGCTGACTTACCTATTGACAGGTTCTTTTTCGAAGGCTATTTCTTTCCTATTGGTCGATTTCTCCTGCGCTTTGAAAATCTCTACTCCTGTAGCTTATTTGACAGCTATCAAGGAGGGGTTGAATCGTGAAATGGTGATTAAGGATGGGGATGTTCTGGAGAAATATCTGGAAGTTGATACTTTCTTGTTTGATAAGACGGGAACAATCACAACTAGTTATCCTATAGTTGAAAAGGTGTTACCTTTTGGGGACTATAGTGAGGAAGATATTCTCAGAATCAGTGCCTGTCTTGAGGAACACATTTATCATCCTATTGCTAATGCCATCGTCAAACAAGCCGAGATAGAGGGAATTGAACATGAGGAAATGCATGGGAAACTCCAATATATTGCAAGCAAGGGGATCAAATCTCATATAGATGGCCAACCAGTTCTTATTGGAAATTATGTCTTGATGCAGGATGAGCAGATTCATATCAGTTCAGAACAAAATGCTTTAATTGAAGAGTACAAGAGTCACTACAATCTCTTATTCTTGGCTTATCAGAATGAATTGATTGGAATGTTCTGCATTCATACTCCTTTGAGAAAAGAAGCAAAAGCAGCCTTGGAGAAACTTAAGGCACAAGGGAAAAAATTGATTCTGGCAACAGGGGACACCTTGGTTAGAACAGAGGAATTAGTCAAAGATTTGCCCTTTGATCAGGTCCATACAGACTTGAAACCTGATGGGAAATTTGAGTTAGTAGAGGAACTGCAGAAAGCAGGTCACACTATTTTGATGGTTGGGGATGGGTTGAATGACTCAGCGGCTCTAACCCTATCAGATATCGGTGTGGTGATGAATGAGAGTGCAGATATTTCTAAGCAGATGAGTGATATCTTATTGTTAGATAATCGCTTGGATTTCTTCCAAGAGTTGGATTCGCTATCATCATCTTTGCAAACACTCATCAAGAAGAATATTCAAGATACCGTTGTCGTAAATAGTAGTTTGATTGGCTTTGGCTTATTTAATTGGCTCAGTCCTTCAAATCTCTCTATCTTACATAATCTAACAACCTTGCGCATTGTACTGCGTAGCCTGTCTATTAAGGGATAGGTGGGGACTATTAACAGCAAAAAGGAGTTACCTTTCTCGAGGTTAACTCCTTTTTTTATAGGTAAATGTTGAACAGTTTAGTAAGTCAATACAAAATATTTTTTCTTTCCACGACGGATAACAGTCAGCTCATTCTCTAACTTATCTGTGTCACTCAAGACATAGTCAAGGTCTTGGATGCGGTCGCCGTTGACGTAGATAGCTCCGTTTTGGACGTCTTCACGGGCTTGGCGTTTTGAGTTAACCACACCAGATGAGACGAGTAGTTCCACGATATTGTGGTTTTCGTCTGCTTGCACTTGGTAGTTTGGTACACCACGAAGTCCTTGTTTGAGCTCTTTGACAGAAAGGTTTTTGATATTTCCTGCAAAGAGTTGTTCAGTGATGTTAAGGGCTTCTTTGTAGGCTTCTTCGCCGTGAACAAGTGTAACGACTTCACGAGCCAAGACTTTTTGAGCTAAGCGTTCTTGTGGAGCCGCTTCAAATTGTTTACGGATGTCTTCAATCTCATCAAGTGACAAGAAGGTAAAGATCTTCAAGAAGCGAATAGCATCTGCATCCATAACGTTCATCCAGAATTGGTACATTTCGTATGGGGAAGTCTTTTCAGGATTGAGCCAGACTGCGTTTCCTTCTGATTTACCAAATTTCTTACCAGTTGCATCTGTGATAAGCGGTACTGTGATTACGTGGCCAGTCTTGTCAGCTTTACGACGAAGCAATTCGGTACCAGCTGTCATATTTCCCCACTGGTCAGAACCACCGATTTGTAGCGTTACGTTGTGGTCTTGGTTAAGAACGAAGAAGTCGTAACCTTGCATGATTTGGTAGGCAAACTCAGTGTAAGAAATTCCTGTTTCAATCCGTTTTTTCACAGACTCCTTGCTCATCATGTAGTTGACAGTGAAGTATTTTCCGATATCACGGAGGAAGTCAATGAAGCTGATGCTGCCAAACCAGTCGTAGTTGTTGACCATGACAGCCTTGTTTTCACCATTTTCAAAGTCAAGAAAACGAGAAAGTTGTCCTTGGATAGACTTGACCCAGCCATCTACTGTGTCTTTTGTTTGGAGACTACGTTCAGCATCTTTGAAGGACGGATCTCCGATGAGACCTGTAGCACCGCCAACGAGCGCATAAGGTTTGTGACCTGCTAGCTGCAAGCGACGACTTGTCAAGATTGCGACAAGGTGGCCTAAGTGAAGGCTGTCAGCAGTTGGATCGTAGCCAGTATAATAAGAAACTTGACCTTCTTCTAGGGCTTTACGCAAAGCTTCTTCATCAGTCGTTTGAAAAATCAAACCACGCTCTTTTAGCTCATCAAAAATGTGCATGTGTCTTTTCTCCTTTTTAAAAATATTGTTTCTACCTATTGTATCACAAACTTGGGCAATAGCCTAGTAGAATAGGGAAGAAAGTGGCTATTTTATTGAAAGTTTACCTTTTATGGTATAATAGATAGAGTGAGGAAATCCATGCAAAATCAATTAAATGAATTAAAACAAAAAATGCTGGAATTTTTCCAGCTAGTAAAATCAAAAATAAATCATAAAAAATCAGAGAAAGTCTCAGAAGAGAAGCAGTCGGATGGGACAGGTGGGAAAGTTCTGGCTATCCTAGGTAGCATTTTAGTTGTTATCAAGGGAATTTTGAATACTCTCTTTATTCTAGGCTTTATCGGTGGGCTTTTTGGTGCTGGTGTAGCTCTTGGTTATGGAGTTGCTTTGTTTGACAAGGCCAAGGTTCCCCAATCGGAGGACTTGGTCAAGCAGGTTAAAAATATTTCTTCCATCTCAGAAATTGTTTACGCAGATGGGAGTGTCATTGCTTCTATCGAGAGTGATTTACTGAGAACTTCTGTCTCATCTGAGGAAATATCGGACAATCTCAAAAAGGCTATCGTTGCAACTGAGGACGAACATTTTCTTGAACATAATGGGGTTGTGCCAAAAGCTGTGATTCGGGCGACTTTGGGAACCTTTGCAGGTTTGGGCTCATCTAGCGGGGGCTCGACCTTGACCCAACAGTTAATCAAACAACAAGTGGTTGGAGATGCTCCGACTTTGGCTCGTAAGGCTACAGAAATTGTTGATGCCCTTGCCTTGGAACGCAACATGAGTAAGGATGAAATATTGACCACCTATCTCAACGTTGCTCCCTTTGGTCGAAATCATAAAGGGCAGAATATTGCAGGTGCCCAGCAAGCTGCTGAAGGGATTTTCGGTATCGATGCCAACAAGTTGAGTATTCCCCAAGCTGCCTTCCTAGCAGGTTTGCCACAGAGTCCGATTACTTATTCACCTTATGAAAATACTGGAGAGTTAAAGAGTGATGAAGATTTAGAGCTTGGTTTGAAACGAGCTAAGGATGTTCTCTATAATATGTACCGTACGGGTGCCTTGACTCAGGAAGAATACGACCAGTACAAGGATTACAATCTCAAACAAGACTTTTTGCCATCAGGAACTGTCAATGCTGTTTCAAGAGATTACCTTTACTTTACGGCTATGTCTGAAGCAACAGATCGTATGTATGATTATTTAATTCAGCAGGACAATGTCTCTAGTCAAGAGTTGAAAAAGGAAGCGATTCAAAAGGCATATCATGAGCGTGCTGAGCAGGAACTCAGTAATGGTGGCTACAAAATCACTACAACGATCAATAAAAAAATCCATAACGCCATGCAAAATGCAGTTGCTAACTACGGTCGTTTGGTAGATGATTCGACTGGGCAGCCTGAAGTAGGGAATGTTTTGATGGACAATAAAACGGGGGCTGTTCTAGGTTTTGTTGGTGGTCGTAATTACCAGACTAACCAAAACAATCACGCCTTTGACACTAAGCGTTCGCCAGCCTCTACAACCAAGCCTTTATTGGCCTACGGTATTGCCATTGACCAAGGTTTGATGGGAAGCGCTAGTATCTTGTCTAATTATCCGACAAAATTCTCTAATGGAAATCCTATTATGTATGTAAATAGTCCAGGTACAGGCATGATGACCCTAGGTGAAGCCTTGAACTATTCGTGGAATATCCCAGCCTATTGGACCTATCGTATGCTTCGTGAGAAGGGTGTTGATGTCAAGGGCTACATGGAGAAAATGGGTTACGAGATTCCGGAGTACGGTATCGAAAGTCTGCCTATGGGCGGCGGTATTGAAGTCACAGTCGCCCAGCATACCAATGGTTATCAAACAATTGCCAATAATGGTGTTTACCATCAGAAACATGTGATTTCTAAGATTGAATCACCTGACGGTAGGGTAATCTATGAATTCCAAGACAAACCAGTTCAAGTGTACTCGAAGGCAACGGCAACAATTATGCAGAGTTTGCTTCGTGAGGTGATTTCATCTCGGATCACTTCAAGTTTCCAAACGGATTTGGCTTCCATCAATTCAAGCTTAGCTCGTGCAGACTGGATTGGTAAGACTGGTACAACTAATGAAGATGAAAATATGTGGCTCATGCTGTCAACACCAAGATTGACTCTAGGTGGTTGGCTAGGGCATGATGATAACCGCCCAATGGCTAAGGGGGCTGGACATTATCGAAATGCCAAATATATGGCTTACTTGGTCAATGCTATCCAACAGGCTGAGCCTGATGTTTGGGGCAATGAACGCTTTAATCTTGATTCTAGTGTGACCCAATCTCAGGTCCTCAGATCTACAGGACAGAAGCCAGGCAAAGTATCCGTTAATGGAAAAACAGTGGATCTTTCAGGGGCTACTGTAACGAGCTATTGGGCTAATAAGGCGGGAGCTCCTACGACTAGCTATCACTTTGCTATTGGAGGAAGTGAAGCAGATTATCAAAATGCTTGGTCAAGTATTATTGGTAGTTTCTCATCTACGCCAAGTTCAAGTAGTAGTTCTAGCAGTACATCAAGTTCATCATCTACACAACCAAATAGTAGAAGATAGGAAAGTGGCATTGATTGCCACTTTTTTCTTTTTTCCTTTCGTGTTACAATAAAGGTATGAATCAGTATCAGAAAAAGATTGTTAAAGGAACTATTTATTCGCTCCTATCTGGCTTAATCTGGGGAATCTGTGGAATTTTAGGAGAATATTTCTTTACTCATTATCCAGTGTCCTCTGGCTGGATTACCTCTATGCGTTTGACACTGGCAGGGAGTCTTGTGCTCATTTGCTCTGCAGTGCAATTAAAATCGCAAGTGCTAGATATTTGGCGAGATAAGAAAAATTACCTGTCCTTTTTAGCCTATTCTATTTTGGGGATTTTTTCAGTTCAGTATTTTTTCTATCTCTGTGTAGAATACTCAAATGCAGCGACAGCAACTATTTTACAGTTTATTAGCCCTGTCTTTATCCTCTTTTACAATCGCTTGGTTTATCAAAAACGAGCGTCAAAAAGCGCTATTTTTTATGTTTTGGTTGCCATGCTGGGTGTTTGCCTGATGGCGACAAAGGGAGATCTCTCTCAGTTATCCATGACACCACTAGCACTTGTGACGGGTTTGCTGAGTGCCATGGGGGTCATGTTTAATGTTATCTTACCTCAACCTTTTGCTAAGCGTTATGGGTTTGTACCCACGGTTGGGTGGGGGATGATTTTGGCAGGTTTATTTAGCAATGTCCTCTCGCCGGTTTACCAGCTTTCCTTTACTCTTGATATTTGGAGTATCTTGATTTGTCTCATTATCGCTTTCTTTGGAACGGCTTTTGCCTTTTTTATTTCCATGAAGGCTGTTTCCTTGGTTTCTCCTTTGGTGGTTTCCGTTATCAGTGCCAGTGAACCTCTCTCTTCTGCCCTTTTGAGTGTTTTATTTTTAGGATTGGTAGTGGATTGGTCCCTCCTTCTAGCTATGACCTTGATTATTTTGCCTATGATTTTCCTATCGGTAGAAGAAGCGAAAGAAAGTAAATAAAAAGTCTTTTCTTAATTCTAAAAGTGTGCTATACTAGAATAGTCAATAAAACACGGGGAGATAGTTGTGAAGAGTGTTTTTAGGTTGTATCGGTAGGGGCTTGCTTTTACCGACAGCACGTTTTATCTCACATCCCTAAAAATCATACCTAAAAACAAACAAAAAGGCTTCAAATTTGAGGCCTTTTTTGGTAGAATAGGTATCATTAAAATGAACTAGGAGGTGCCTATGACTGCTACAAAAATGAACGCACAAGAAATTATTCAATTTATCGCCAATGCTGAAAAGAAAACCAGTGTGAAAGTAACCTTTGAGGGACAACTCGCAACTGCTGTACCTAGCTCTGTTGTTAAACTAGGAAATGTTCTATTCGGAGACTGGAAGGACGTGGCTCCGCTTCTCGATGGTTTGGTAGAAAATCAAGACTATGTTGTTGAGCAAGATGCTCGTAATTCTGCAGTTCCCTTGCTAGACAAACGTGCTATCAACGCTCGTATCGAGCCAGGTGCTATTATCCGTGACCAAGTTGAAATTGGAGACAATGCTGTTATCATGATGGGGGCTGTTATCAATATCGGTGCTGAAATTGGTGCAGGAACTATGATTGACATGGGTGCCATCCTTGGTGGCCGTGCTATCGTTGGGAAAAACAGTCACGTTGGTGCAGGTGCGGTTCTTGCAGGTGTGATTGAGCCAGCTAGCGCAGAACCAGTCCGTGTTGGAGACAATGTTCTCATCGGTGCCAATGCAGTAGTTATCGAAGGGGTCCAAATCGGTAGTGGTTCAGTTGTTGCAGCAGGAGCTATTGTTACCCAAGATGTCCCAGAAAACGTGGTGGTAGCAGGTGTTCCAGCTCGCATTATCAAAGAGATTGATGCCCAAACCCAACAAAAAACAGCGCTAGAGGATGCGCTTCGTACCTTATAATTGTAAAAGTAATAAAGAGGCGGAACCCTTCTTCCAGCCTCTTTCTGCTATATCGGAGGATAGATAGATGTTAGATTTGATTCAGACTAGACGAGATTTGCACCAGATTCCAGAGATTGGCTTGGAGGAGTTCAAGACTCATGCTTATTTGCTGGATGTGATTGAAAAATTGACTGCGGGCAAGGAGTTTGTTCAAGTTCGTACTTGGCGGACAGGTATTTTGGTTTACTTGCAGGGAAGTCAGCCAGAGCGTACCATTGGTTGGCGAACAGACATTGATGGTCTGCCTATCGTCGAACAAACAGGACTTCCTTTCGCTTCTCAGCACCAAGGTCGTATGCACGCTTGTGGACATGATTTCCACATGACCATTGCCTTGGGCTGTCTTGAGCGCGCCCTTGAGGAGCAACCAAAGAACAATCTGCTCTTTCTGTTTCAACCTGCTGAAGAAAATGAAGCTGGTGGTATGCTCATGTATGAGGATGGCGCTTTTGGAGATTGGTTACCAGATCAATTTTATGGTCTTCATGTTCGACCAGATTTAAAAGTCGGTCAGATTGCGACTAATACTCATACACTCTTTGCAGGTACTTGCGAGGTGAAGATCCGTTTCAAAGGCAAAGGAGGACATGCAGCCTTTCCACATGAAGCTAATGACGCCTTGGTGGCGGCTAGTTACTTTGTGACCCAGGTGCAGTCAGTTGTCAGCCGCAATGTCAACCCAATCGAGGGAGCAGTGGTGACCTTTGGTCTTTTCCAAGCCGGAACAACCAACAATGTCATCACAGACACAGCCTTTTTACATGGAACCATTCGGGCCTTGACACAGGACATGAGCCTCTTGGTGCAAAAGAGGGTCAAAACAGTTGCAGAAGGAGTTGCAGCTGCCTTCGATATGGAAGTCGAAGTGGAACTCAAACAAGGTGGCTACTTGCCTGTTGAGAACCATCCAGCCTTGGCGCGTGAACTGATGGACTTCTTTGAAGAAAAAGACGGAATCGAGTTGATTGATATCGAACCTGCTATGACAGGTGAAGACTTTGGTTACCTCCTTTCAAAAGTTGATGGCGTTATGTTCTGGCTAGGTATTGATAGTCCCTACGCCCTTCATCACCCTCAGATGAGTCCTAAGGAAGAAGCATTAGCTATTGGGGTGGATGCGGTCTTTAGTTTCCTGAAAAAGAAGGCAGCAGAGTAGAGGGGTTATCTATGAAATCGGAATTACGTAAGCAAGTCTTGCACGAAATGAAGGCTATCCCTCGAACTCAAAAAGTTACTTCGGATCTAGCTTTAACCGAACGACTTTTACAACACCCCTTTTACCAAGAAGCTGAGGTCATCGCAACCTACCTCTCTTTTCCTCATGAGTTTCAAACGCAGGAACTGATTGAGCAGGCGCTGAAGGACGGCAAGAAGGTTCTGATACCCAAAACTTATCCCAAGGGGCGCATGGACTTTGTAGTCTATAATCCGCAACAACTGGTCAAAACTTCCTTTGGCTTACTGGAACCACAGGGAGATTTGGAAGTGGTGGATGCCTCTCAGATTGATTTGATTCATGTTCCTGGTCTGGCTTTTACGACGGAAGGATATCGGATTGGATACGGTGGAGGTTATTATGATCGCTATCTGAAACATTTATCTGGTCATACTTTTAGTACGATCTATCCTTGTCAAATTCAGGACTTTATCCCTGAAAGCCATGATATTCCTGTTCAGGAGGTTCTGATTGATGAAGGAAATCTTTGACAGACGTTATCCTGTGACGAGTTTCTTTCTCTTAGTGACGGCCTTGGTATTTCTACTAATGTTGGTGACTACAGGTGGAAACTTTGACAGGGCAGATACCCTATTTCGATTTGGAGCCATGTATGGGCCTGCTATTCGGCTCTTTCCTGAGCAGTTTTGGCGTCTCTTTTCAGCCGTTTTTGTTCATATTGGTTGGGAGCATTTCATTGTCAATATGCTTTCGCTATATTATCTTGGTAGGCAAGTAGAGGAAATTTTCGGATCTAAGAAGTTTTTCTTTCTCTATCTTTTATCAGGAATGATGGGTAATCTCTTTGTTTTTGTATTTAGTCCAAAATCCTTAGCAGCAGGAGCTTCTACTTCTCTCTATGGGCTATTTGCTGCGATTATCATTCTTCGCTATGCAACGCGTAATCCTTTTCTCCAACAGCTAGGGCAATCTTATCTGACACTTTTTGTGGTTAACATTATTGGAAGTGTTCTGATTCCAGGAATCAGCCTAGCAGGTCATATCGGGGGAGCAGTTGGTGGAGTATTTCTAGCAATTATCTTTCCAGTTCAAGGAGAAAGACGGATGTATAGCGCTAGTCAGAGACTGGTAGCGTTAGTGTTGTTCGTAGGACTCGCAGTGTTACTTTTCTATAAGGGAATGGGGATGTGAAGAAGTTGGAAGACAATTTGTGTAATGAAAAAAGATAAGGCATTTCGAACCTTATCTTTTTTGTTTTATACTCAATGAAAATCAAAGAGCAAACTAGGAAACTAGAAGCAGGATGCTCAAAGCACTGCTTTGAGGTTGTAGATAGAACTGACGAAGTCAGTAACATATATACGGCAAGGCGACGTTGACGTGATTTGAAGAGATTTTCGAAGAGTATTAGTCCTTTTCAGCTAATTCTTTTCCCAGTTGGATGAGGTAATCTTTCAAGTCATCTTTGACTTGTGGGTGTTTGAGGGCGTAGTCAATAGATGTTTTCACAAAGCCAAACTTATCCCCAACGTCGTAACGAGCTCCTGTAAATTCACGGGCGAAAACACGTTGTGTTTTATTAAGCGTATCAATAGCGTCGGTAAGCTGGATTTCATTTCCAGCACCGGGAGCTTGATTTTCGAGGATCTCAAAAATTTCTGGTGTGAGCAGGTAACGTCCGATGATTGCCAAATCACTTGGAGCATCTTCTGGAGCTGGTTTTTCAACGAAAGTTTCGACACTGTAGAGACCATTAATCCCTTCACCCTGAGGAGCTATAACTCCATATGCTGAAACGTCTTCATGAGGGACAGGCATAACAGCAATTGTTGATGCGTGAGTTGTCTCGTAATCATTCATCAATTGTTTTGTCAAAGGTACAGCATGGTCATCTGTGATATCCATTAGGTCATCACCAAGCATGACAACGAAGGGCTCATTCCCTACAAAAGCTTTGGCTTGTAAGACAGCATCTCCAAGCCCACGAGGATGGCTTTGACGGATAAAGTGAAGGCGAATGCCAGTTGTTTCGTCTACCAATTTTAGCAAGTCATGTTTGCCTTTTTCTTTGAGGTTATATTCAAGCTCAAAGTTTGAGTCAAAGTGGTCTTCAATAGAACGTTTTGATTTACCAGTGACAACCAGAATATCTTCAATGCCTGATTTAAGAGCTTCTTCTACGATAAACTGGATAGTTGGTTTATCTACAATTGGCAACATTTCTTTGGCAAGGGCCTTGGTTGCTGGTAAAAATCGAGTTCCTAGTCCAGCGGCAGGAATGACTGCTTTTCTAACTTTCAGTGCCATAATAATCCTTTCTATAGAGGGTTAAGACCACTCATTTTCTGCTTTAAATTCATTGTTCATGATGTCATAAATGGCATCTTTGATATTGGTTCTGTTGTAGATAACTTGGTAAATGGCTTGTGTAATGGGCATATAGACTCCAAGTTCTTGCGCTAGTTCATAGGCTGCTCGAGTCGTTGAAATACCTTCAATTACCATGCCCATGTTGGCTTCGATATCAGCTAGGGATTCTCCACGACCAAGGGCATCGCCAGCTCTCCAGTTACGAGAGTGGATGGAGGTTCCCGTTACAATCAAATCTCCCACACCAGATAAGCCACTATAGGTCAACGGACTGGCACCGAGTGCCACCCCTAGGCGGGTAATTTCTGCCAGTCCTCGAGCGATGATGGCCGCCTTGGCATTGTCACCAAATCCCAAACCATGTAAAGCTCCGGCACCGACAGCAATAATATTTTTAAGAGCACCAGCAGTTTCAACTCCAATAACATCCGTATTGGTATAAAGTCGGAAGTAGTGATTGCTAAAGAGCTCCTGAACGTATTGAGCTGTTTGTAAATCTTTAGAAGCAGCAGTGATTAGAGTCAGGTCACGCACAATGGTCTCTTCTGCATGGCTAGGCCCTGAAACAACGACGATATCACTGCGGAGCTGTTCAGGAATTTCTTCTTCAAGGATGGATGATAATCGTTTATGGCTATCGGGTTCTAATCCCTTTGATGCGTGCATGATGATAGCCTTATGGTCCAGGGTTTGTGCAACTTGTTGGGCAACAAGTCGTGTCACTTTTGTTGGGACAACAAACAAAATCGCATCCACATCTTTCAGTGCCTCTGCTAAGTCAGTGTAGGCAATGATTTTGTCATCTAGAACGACATCTTTAAAGTAATGTTTATTAGTATGGTGTGTATTAATTTCATTGATTTGTTCGGGAATATTTCCCCAGATACGTACCTCGTGTCCATTGTCATTTAAGACTTGTGAAAGGGCAGTCCCCCAAGAACCAGGCCCCAAGATGGCGACGGTTTGTTTTTTCATGTTTTCCTCCTTGATAGAGTTATCTCTTTTATTTTACCACATTCTAGGGGATTTTGCACTTGCATTGCTGGGGGAGTGGTAGCTTTGTTGCTTGAAAAATATATCAAAACCGAGCCTAAGTATAAAACTCTTAGTCTCGGTTTTGATATTCCTTAAAGAATAGTTGGGTTTATTTCAATTGATCTGTAATGTCTTTTGATAATAACATTCCCAAATGATAAGTTTTATTGATATATGCAATGACATCATTGATATTTTCAGTCGTATGAATTTTTTCTTTGATGTTAGACCTGAATGTTTCATCCTTTAAAAGTTGTTCTTGGTAGAGTTTTTGCAGTCTCTCCTTCTCGTACTTATTGAGCAGAAAAAGGAAAACCAAGCTAATCACAACGAGGACATAAGCATATTGGCTCATAGGAAATCTCCCTGTATGATAAAGAAGTAGTAGTGAATAAATCGATTTAGTGGATCTAAAATAGCAGAACAAGTCAGCAAAACGTGATAAGATTTTTGATAGACCTCTAAACCAAAATCCGTATAGGATTTGGTCTTAGTTACTTAGATTGCTTTACAATCAAGTAATTAAAAGATTACGACATGAACCTAACCAAATCGATATTATTTGGTTAGATGAATTGGTGAAGCGTTTAGACAATTCGTATTGGTTACGACGTAAAGAAACATAAATCGATAATATTTATGTTTCTTTACTAGTGAAGCACCTAGCCAAATCCCTGATAGGATTTGGCGTTAGTTACTTAGATTGCTTTGCAATCAAGTAACTTTGGTGATTTACATCTTCTCAGGCGCTTCTACTCCAAGCAAGCGAAGGGCTTCTTTTAGAACGACTGCGGTTGCGTAGCTGAGGGCTAAACGGCTGTCGCGCTCAGGATTTTCGTCTAGGATACGTGTATGTGCATAGTACTTGTTAAAGGCTTGAGCCAGGCTAATTGCAAATTTAGCAATGATAGAAGGTTCAAAGTTATCCGCCGCACGGTTGATAATACGTGGGAAGTCTTGGATGAGTTTGATGATTTCCCAGCTTTCAGCATCATTCAAGCTATAGTTGCCAGCTGTTTCTGGTTTGAAATCCGCTTTGCGTAAGATAGATTGGATACGAGCGTAGGCGTATTGAACGTAAGGTCCAGTTTCACCCTCGAAGGATACCATAGCCTCTAGGTCGAAGTCGTATCCATTTGTACGGTCGGTCTTAAGGTCATAGAATTTAATGGCTCCAACCCCAACAGCATGCGCTACCTGGTCTTTGTTTTCTAGTTCAGGATTTTTAGCCTCGATTTGGGCCTTGGCACGGCTAATAGCCTCTGCAACAGTAGGCTCTAGTAAGATGACATTCCCTTTACGAGTAGAGAGTTTTTTCCCTTCTTTTGTAACCAAACCAAAAGGAACGTGAGTAATGTCTTCACTCCAATCGTAGCCCATTTCTTTCAAGACAGCTTTGAGCTGTTTAAAGTGGGCAGATTGTTCTTGACCAACAACGTAGATAGATTTAGCAAATTGGTATTCGTTTTTACGGTAAAGGGCTGCAGCCAAGTCACGTGTGATGTAGAGAGTTGCACCATCAGATTTCTTGATGAGGGCTGGATGTTCAATTCCATATTTCTCAAGATTGACAACTTGGGCACCTTCTGATTCAACAAGAAGACCTTTTTCAGAAAGAATGTCTACAACTGCATCCATCTTATCGTTGTAGAAAGCCTCTCCGTTGTAGCTGTCAAATTCAACCTTCAGTTCATTGTAAAGGCGGTTAAATTCCACTAAACTTTCATCACGGAACCATTGCCAAAGTGCGAGAGCTTCCTCGTCTCCATTTTCAAGTTTACGGAACCATTCGCGCGCTTCTTCATCCAAGCTAGGGTCATTTTCAGCTTCAGCATTGATACGAACGTAGAGTTTAAGAAGTTCATCAATTGGATGAGCTTTTACAGCTTCTTCGTCGCCCCATTTTTTGTAGGCAACAATCAGCATCCCAAACTGTTTACCCCAGTCTCCCAAATGGTTGACCTTGACCGTTTGATAACCGATTTTTTGGAAAATATGTGACAAGCTATCTCCGATAACAGTTGAGCGCAGGTGACCGATAGAAAATGGTTTAGCGATATTGGGACTAGACATATCGATAACAACATTTTCTTGTTTACCAATATGTTGGTCAGCATAGTGCTCTTTTTCAGTGATAACAGCTTGCAATACTTGAGCAGAAATGGCAGATTTATCAAGGAAAAAGTTGACGTAAGGTCCTGTTGCAACAACTTTTTCAAAGGCTTGGCTGTTAATTTTTTCAGCCAGTTCAGCCGCAATCATTTGAGGTGCTTTACGTTCTACTTTTGCAAGTGAAAAAGCAGGGAAAGCGATGTCTCCCATTTCTGAGTTTTTAGGGGTTTCCAGTAAATTTAAAATAGCCTCTTGGTCCAGGCTATCAATGACGCTAGCCAACTCGCTAGCAATCAATTCTTTTGTATTCATTAAGAGCTCCTTTTTGGACTTTTCTACTATTTTATCACAATTTTAAAGAAAGAAGAAAAAATTTTTGAAATCTCCTATTTTTTTGGTATAATATAGTTATAAAATTAGTTATAAATATGCATATAAGAGGATTTTATGAGAAAAAGAGATCGTCATCAGTTAATAAAAAAAATGATTACTGAGGAGAAATTAAGTACACAAAAAGAAATTCAAGATCGGTTGGAGGCGCACAATGTTTTTGTGACGCAGACAACCCTGTCTCGTGATTTGCGCGAAATCGGCTTGACCAAGGTCAAGAAAAATGATATGGTGTATTATGTACTAGCAAATGAGACAGAAAAGATTGATTTGGTGGAATTTTTGTCTCATCATTTAGAAGGTGTTGCAAGAGCAGAGTTTACCTTGGTACTTCATACCAAATTGGGAGAAGCCTCTGTTTTAGCAAATATTGTAGATGCAAACAAGGATGAATGGATTTTAGGAACAGTTGCTGGTGCTAATACCTTATTGGTCATTTGTCGAGACCAGCACGTTGCCAAACTCATGGAAGATCGTTTGCTAGATTTGATGAAAGATAAGTAAGGTCTTGGGAGTTGCTCTCAAGACTTATTTTTAACAAGGAGAGACGGAAAATGGCGACAGAAAAGCTATCACCGGGCATGCAACAGTACGTGGATATTAAAAAGCAATATCCAGATGCTTTTTTGCTCTTTCGGATGGGTGATTTTTATGAATTATTTTATGAGGATGCGGTCAATGCTGCGCAGATTCTGGAAATTTCCTTAACGAGTCGCAACAAGAATGCGGACAATCCGATTCCTATGGCGGGTGTCCCCTATCATTCTGCCCAACAGTATATCGATGTCTTGATTGAGCAGGGCTATAAGGTAGCTATCGCAGAGCAGATGGAAGATCCTAAACAAGCAGTTGGGGTTGTGAAACGAGAGGTTGTTCAGGTCATTACGCCAGGGACAGTTGTCGATAGCAGTAAGCCGGATAGTCAGAATAATTTTTTGGTTGCCATAGACCGCGAAGGCAATCAATTTGGCTTAGCTTATATGGACCTGGTGACGGGTGACTTTTATGTGACAGGTCTTTTGGATTTCACGCTGGTTTGTGGGGAAATCCGCAATCTCAAGGCGCGAGAAGTGGTGTTGGGCTATGTCTCGTCTGAGGAAGAGGAACAAATCCTCAGTCGTCAGATGAATCTGGTACTTTCCTATGAAAAAGAAGGCTTTGAAGACCTTCATTTACTGGATTCACGATTGGCACCTGTGGAGCAAGCGGCATCTAGTAAGTTGCTCCAGTATGTTCATCGGACTCAGATGAGGGAATTGAACCACCTCAAACCTGTTATCCGCTATGAAATCAAGGATTTCTTGCAGATGGATTATGCGACCAAGGCTAGTCTCGATTTGGTTGAGAATGCTCGTTCAGGCAAGAAGCAAGGTAGTCTTTTCTGGCTTTTGGATGAAACTAAAACAGCTATGGGTATGCGGCTCTTGCGGTCTTGGATTCATCGCCCCCTGATTGATAAGGAACGAATCGTCCAACGTCAAGAAGTGGTGCAGGTCTTTCTCGACCATTTCTTTGAGCGTAGTGATTTGACAGACAGTCTCAAGGGTGTTTATGATATCGAACGCTTGGCTAGTCGGGTTTCTTTTGGCAAAACAAATCCCAAGGATCTCTTGCAGTTGGCGACCACCTTGTCTAGTGTGCCACGGATTCGTGCGATTTTAGAGGGAATGGAACAGCCTGCTCTAGCCTATCTCATCGAACAACTGGATGGAATCCCTGAGTTGGAGAGCTTGATTAGCGCAGCGATTGCTCCTGAAGCTCCTCATGTGATTACGGAAGGTGGTATTATCCGGACTGGATTTGATGAGACTTTAGACAAGTACCGTCGCGTTCTCAGAGAAGGGACTAGCTGGATTGCTGAGATTGAGGCTAAGGAGCGAGAAAATTCTGGTATCAGCACGCTCAAGATTGACTACAATAAGAAGGATGGCTACTATTTCCATGTGACCAATTCACAACTGGGGAATGTGCCAGCCCACTTTTTCCGCAAGGCGACGCTGAAAAACTCGGAACGTTTTGGAACCGAGGAATTAGCTCGTATCGAGGGAGATATGCTGGAGGCGCGTGAGAAGTCAGCTAATCTAGAGTACGAAATCTTTATGCGTATTCGTGAAGAGGTCAGCAAGTATATCCAGCGTTTGCAGGTTCTAGCCCAAGGAATTGCGACAGTTGATGTCCTGCAAAGTCTCGCAGTTGTTGCTGAAACCCAGCATTTGATTCGACCTGAATTCGGAGATGATTCGCGAATTGATATCCAGAAAGGGCGCCATGCTGTTGTTGAAAAGGTTATGGGGGCTCAGACCTATATTCCAAATACGATTCAGATGGCAGAAGATACCAGTATTCAACTGATTACAGGGCCCAACATGAGTGGGAAGTCAACCTATATGCGTCAGTTAGCCATGACGGCAGTTATGGCCCAGTTGGGTTCTTATGTGCCAGCAGAAAGCGCCTATTTACCTATTTTTGATGCGATTTTTACTCGTATCGGAGCAGCAGATGACTTGGTTTCAGGTCAGTCAACCTTTATGGTAGAGATGATGGAAGCTAACAATGCCATTTCGCATGCGACTAAGAACTCTCTCATTCTCTTTGATGAATTGGGACGTGGAACTGCAACTTATGATGGGATGGCTCTTGCTCAGTCTATCATCGAATATATCCATGAGCACATCGGAGCTAAGACCCTCTTTGCGACCCACTACCATGAGTTGACTAGTCTGGAGTCTAGTTTACAACACTTGGTTAATGTCCACGTGGCAACTTTGGAGCAGGATGGGCAGGTCACCTTCCTTCACAAGATTGAACCAGGACCAGCCGATAAATCCTACGGTATCCATGTTGCCAAGATCGCTGGCTTGCCAGCAGATCTTTTAGCAAGGGCGAATAAGATTTTGACTCAACTGGAGAGTCAAGGGGGAGAAAGTTCAAGTCTGATGAGGCAAACAAGTGCTGTCACTGAACAGATTTCACTCTTTGATACGGCAGAAGAACATCCTATCCTAGCAGAATTGTCTAAATTGGATGTTTACAATATGACACCTATGCAGGCTATGAATGTCTTGGTCGAGTTAAAACAAAAATTATAAAGAATGAATTCCTTGTCATTCTAGCTGTATCAAGGAGACTTCTTTGACAAGTTCCCACTTTTTTGCTAGAATAACATCACACAAACAGAGTGAGAAGGAGCTGACGCATTGTCGCTCCCTTTTGTCTATTTTTTAAGGAGAAAGTATGCTGATTCAGAAAATAAAAACCTATAAGTGGCAAGCCCTGGCCTCGCTACTGATGACAGGCTTGATGGTTGCTAGTTCACTTTTGCAACCGCGTTATCTGCAGGAAGTGTTAGACGCCCTCCTTGCTGGAAAATATGAAGCTATTTATAGTATAGGGGCTTGGTTGATTGGTGTGGCCGTGGTCGGTCTGGTTGCTGGTGGGGTCAATGTTATCCTTGCAGCCTATATTGCTCAAGGAGTTTCATCCGACCTTCGAGAGGATGCCTTCCGTAAAATCCAAACCTTTTCTTATGCCAATATTGAACAATTTAATGCGGGAAATCTAGTCGTTCGAATGACAAATGATATCAACCAGATTCAGAACGTCGTCATGATGACCTTCCAAATTCTTTTCAGACTTCCTCTCTTGTTCATCGGTTCGTTTATCCTGGCGGTTCAAACTTTACCTTCTCTGTGGTGGGTGATTGTTCTCATGGTAGTCTTGATTTTTGGTTTGACTGCTGTCATGATGGGGATGATGGGGCCTCGTTTTGCCAAGTTTCAAACCCTTCTTGAGCGCATCAATGCCATCGCCAAGGAAAATCTGCGCGGTGTTCGTGTGGTCAAGTCCTTTGTCCAAGAAAAAGAGCAATTTGCTAAGTTTACGGAGGTTTCAGACGAGCTTCTCGGTCAAAATCTTTACATCGGTTATGCCTTTTCAGTAGTGGAACCTTTCATGATGTTGGTCGGTTATGGGGCGGTATTTCTCTCTATTTGGCTAGTTGCAGGGATGGTTCAGTCGGATCCGTCAGTTGTTGGCTCCATTGCTTCCTTTGTCAATTACCTAAGCCAGATTATCTTTACCATTGTTATGGTTGGATTTTTGGGAAATTCTGTCAGTCGTGCCATGATTTCTCTGCGTCGTATTCGAGAAATTCTTGACGCAGAGCCAGCCATGACCTTCAAGGATGTCCCAGATGAAGAGTTGGTTGGAAGTCTTAGCTTTGAAAATGTGACCTTTACCTATCCAATGGACAAGGAACCGATGCTGAAAGATGTGAGTTTTACTATTGAACCTGGTCAGATGGTTGGTGTAGTTGGAGCGACTGGTGCAGGAAAATCAACATTGGCTCAACTGATTCCACGTCTCTTTGACCCACAGGAAGGGTCTATCAAAATCGGAGGCAAGGATATTCGAGAAGTGAGTGAAGGGACCCTGCGTAAAGCTGTCTCTATCGTTCTCCAACGTGCCATTCTCTTCAGTGGAACGATTGCAGATAACCTGAGACAGGGTAAGGGAGATGCTACTCTATTTGAAATGGAACGCGCAGCCAATATTGCTCAGGCTAGCGAATTCATTCATCGTATGGAGAAAACCTTTGAAAGTCCAGTTGAGGAACGAGGAACCAACTTCTCTGGTGGGCAAAAACAACGGATGTCGATTGCGCGTGGGATTGTCAGCAATCCGCGTATTCTGATTTTTGACGATTCGACCTCGGCCTTGGATGCCAAGTCAGAGCGCCTAGTGCAAGAAGCCTTGAATAAGGATTTGAAGGGAACAACAACCATTATCATCGCGCAAAAGATTAGCTCGGTTGTTCATGCAGATAAAATCTTGGTTCTAAATCAAGGGCGATTGATTGGTCAAGGCACGCATGCAGACTTGGTTGCCAACAATGCTGTTTACCGTGAAATATACGAAACACAGAAAGGAAAGGAGGAGTGAAATGAAGACAGTTCAATTTTTTTGGAATTATTTTAAAGTTTATAAGCTATCATTTGTAGTTGTTATCCTGATGATTGTTCTGGCAACTCTTGCCCAAGCCCTCTTTCCGGTCTTTTCTGGACAAGCAGTGACGCAGCTAGCTAATTTAGTTCAAGCTTATCAAAATGGCAATCCAGAACTTATTTGGCAAAGTCTATCAGGAATCATGGTCAATCTTGGTCTGCTGGTTTTGGTTCTCTTTATCTCCAGTGTGATATACATGTGTCTCATGACGCGCGTGATTGCAGAGTCGACCAACGAGATGCGCAAAGGCCTCTTCGGTAAGCTTGCTCGCTTGACGGTTTCTTTCTTTGACCGCCGACAAGATGGCGATATCTTGTCTCGTTTTACCAGTGATTTGGATAATATCCTTCAAGCCTTTAACGAAAGTTTGATTCAGGTCATGAGCAATATTGTTTTATATATCGGTCTGATTCTTGTCATGTTTTCGAGAAATGTGACGCTGGCGCTCATCACCATTGCCAGCACACCAGTGGCCTTCCTCATGCTGATTTTTATCGTGAAAATGGCACGCAAATACACCAATCTCCAGCAGAAAGAGGTAGGGAAACTCAACGCCTATATGGATGAGAGTATCTCAGGTCAAAAAGCTGTCATTGTTCAAGGGATTCAAGAGGATATGATGGCAGGATTTCTTGAACAAAATGAGCGCGTACGCAAGGCAACCTTTAAAGGAAGAATGTTCTCAGGAATTCTTTTCCCTGTCATGAATGGGATGAGTCTGGTCAACACAGCCATCGTTATCTTTGCTGGTTCAGCTGTTTTATTAAATGATAAGACTATTGAAACTAGTACAGCCCTAGGTTTGATTGTTATGTTTGCCCAATTTTCACAGCAGTACTACCAGCCTATTATCCAAGTTGCGGCTAGTTGGGGAAGCCTTCAGTTGGCCTTTACTGGAGCTGAACGAATTCAGGAAATGTTTGACGCAGAGGAAGAAATCCGACCTGAAAAGGCCCCAATCTTCACTAAGTTGCAAGAAGGTGTCGAAATCAGTCATATCGATTTTTCTTATCTGCCTGGTAAACCTATTTTGAAAGATGTGAGCATTTCTGCCCCTAAAGGCCAGATGACAGCAGTTGTTGGTCCGACTGGGTCAGGGAAAACGACTATTATGAACCTCATCAATCGCTTTTATGATGTTGATGCTGGTGGGATTTATTTTGATGGGAAAGATATTCGTGACTATGATTTAGATAGTCTCAGAAGTAAGGTGGGAATTGTCTTGCAAGATTCGGTCTTGTTTAGCGGAACGATTCGAGACAATATCCGTTTCGGTGTGCCAGATGCTAGTCAAGAAATGGTTGAGGCAGCAGCCAAGGCAACCCATATTCACGACTATATCGAAAGCTTACCTGACAAATACGATACCCTTATCGATGATGATCAAAGCATCTTCTCAACAGGCCAGAAACAATTGATTTCTATCGCTCGAACCCTGATGACAGATCCAGAAGTTCTCATTCTCGATGAAGCAACTTCAAACGTAGATACGGTGACAGAAAGCAAGATTCAGCATGCCATGGAGGCGGTTGTAGCAGGCAGAACCAGTTTCGTCATTGCTCACCGTTTGAAGACCATCCTCAATGCAGACCAGATTATTGTTCTCAAAGATGGAGAAGTCATTGAACGCGGTAACCACCATGAACTTTTGAAACTAGGTGGCTTCTATTCAGAACTCTATCACAATCAATTTGTTTTTGAATAAGAAAAAAGTTGTCCGATGTGGGCAGCTTTTTCTTGTCCATAAAAAATTTTTATCACAGCCTTAAAAAAAACATATTAGACGAAAGTTATTTTGAGTGATATGATAGGACTATCGTTAATATTCGAAAGGAGAGACATCATGGCTAGAACGGTTGTAGGAGTTGCTGCAAATCTATGTCCTGTAGACGCAGAAGGCAAAAACATTCATTCATCTGTATCTTGTAGATTCGCAGAGAGCATTCGTCAAGTCGGTGGTCTCCCTTTAGTCATTCCTGTTGGTGATGAGTCCGTTGTACGCGATTATGTGGAAATGATTGACAAACTTATCTTGACAGGCGGTCAAAATGTCCATCCTCAGTTTTATGGAGAGAAAAAGACCATTGAGAGCGATGATTACAATCTAGTCCGTGATGAATTTGAATTGGCACTCTTGAAAGAAGCGCTTCGTCAGAATAAACCAATTATGGCAATCTGCCGCGGTGTTCAACTTGTCAATGTTGCCTTTGGTGGAACCCTCAATCAAGAAATTGAAGGTCACTGGCAAGGACTACCTTTCGGAACATCTCACTCTATTGAGACAGTGGAAGGAAGCGTGGTGGCTAAGCTATTTGGAAAAGAAAGTCAGGTCAATTCCGTCCATCGTCAGAGTATCAAAGATTTGGCACCTAATTTCCGTGTAACTGCTATTGATCCCAGAGACCAGACCATCGAAGCGATTGAGTCTATCGACGAGCACCGCATTATCGGTTTGCAGTGGCATCCAGAGTTTCTGGTTAATGAAGAAGATGGCAATTTAGAATTATTTGAGTATTTATTGAATGAACTGTAACGACTGGGAATCTGGTCGTTCTTTCTTTTATTATTTCAAAATTTTTGGAATGTGATATTTTTACGCAAACGTTTGAATTCTGATAAAAATTGGAGAAATTCGACAAAAAAACTTGAAAAAAACGAAGGTAAGCGTTATGATAGAAAAGAAGAAATATTGGAGGAATAACATGTCACATATTAAATTTGATTATTCAAAAGTTTTAGACAAATTTGTTGCACCACATGAAGTGGAATACATGCAATCACAAGTAACAGCAGCAGATGAATTGATCCGTAAAGGAACTGGTGCTGGTAGCGACTTCTTGGGATGGTTGGACCTTCCTGAAAACTATGACCGCGAAGAATTTGACCGCATCTTGAAAGCTGCTGAGCAAATCAAATCAGACAGCGATGTTTTAGTTGTGATTGGTATCGGTGGATCTTACCTTGGTGCCAAAGCAGCAATCGATTTCTTGAACCACCACTTTGCAAACTTGCAAACAAAAGAAGAACGCAAAGCTCCACAAATCCTTTACGCAGGAAACTCAATCTCATCTACTTACCTTGCTGACTTGGTAGAGTATGTTGCAGACAAAGACTTCTCAGTAAACGTGATTTCTAAATCAGGTACAACAACTGAACCAGCGATTGCTTTCCGTGTCTTCAAAGAACTTTTGGTTAAGAAATACGGTCAAGAAGAAGCTAACAAACGTATCTATGCAACAACTGACCGCCAAAAAGGTGCTGTTAAGGTTGAAGCAGACGCTAACGGTTGGGAAACATTTGTTGTTCCAGATGATATCGGTGGACGCTTCTCAGTATTGACAGCCGTTGGTTTGCTTCCAATCGCAGCATCAGGAGCTGACATCAAAGCCCTTATGGAAGGTGCGAATGCAGCTCGCAAAGACTACACTTCAGATAAAATCTCTGAAAACGAAGCTTACCAATACGCAGCAGTTCGTAACATTCTTTACCGTAAAGGCTATGCAACTGAGATCTTGGTAAACTATGAGCCATCACTTCAGTACTTCTCAGAATGGTGGAAACAATTGGCTGGTGAATCAGAAGGGAAAGACCAAAAAGGTATCTACCCAACTTCAGCCAACTTCTCAACTGACTTGCACTCACTTGGTCAATTTATCCAAGAAGGAACTCGTATCATGTTTGAAACAGTTGTCCGTGTTGATAAACCTCGTAAAAACGTGATTATCCCTAGCTTGGAAGAAGACCTTGATGGACTTGGTTACCTTCAAGGAAAAGACGTTGACTTTGTAAACAAAAAAGCGACTGATGGTGTTCTTCTTGCCCACACAGATGGTGATGTACCAAACATGTACGTGACTCTTCCAGAGCAAGACGCTTTCACTCTTGGTTACACAATCTACTTCTTCGAATTGGCTATCGCCCTTTCTGGTTACTTGAATGCCATCAACCCATTTGACCAACCAGGTGTTGAAGCATACAAACGTAACATGTTCGCCCTTCTTGGAAAACCAGGATTTGAAGAATTGAGCAAAGAACTTAACGCACGTCTATAATAGAAGAAAAGAGTGGTTTGCCCACTCTTTTTACTCTCTTTATTCATAGCAATTGGACTCAGCCAAGACTTGTGATATAATATAGAGAGCAAAAAGGCAGACGCCTAGAGACTTTATAGGAGAAACTATGTCAAAAGATATCCGCGTACGTTACGCACCAAGTCCAACAGGACTACTACACATTGGGAATGCCCGTACAGCATTGTTCAACTACCTTTACGCACGTCATCATGGTGGAACTTTTATCATTCGTATCGAAGATACTGACCGTAAACGTCATGTCGAGGATGGTGAACGTTCACAGCTTGAAAACCTTCGTTGGTTAGGTATGGATTGGGATGAAAGCCCAGAAACACATGAAAATTACCGCCAGTCTGAGCGTTTGGACTTGTATCAAAAATACATAGACCAACTGTTAGCTGAAGGAAAAGCCTACAAATCTTACGTTACAGAAGAAGAGTTGGCAGCTGAACGCGAACGCCAAGAAGCAGCTGGCGAAACACCTCGATATATCAACGAATACCTTGGTATGAGTGAAGAAGAAAAAGCAGCTTACATCGCAGAACGTGAAGCAGCAGGGATCATCCCAACTGTTCGTTTGGCTGTCAATGAGTCAGGTATCTACAAGTGGCATGATATGGTCAAAGGTGATATCGAATTTGAAGGTGGAAATATCGGTGGTGACTGGGTTATCCAAAAGAAAGATGGTTACCCAACATACAACTTTGCCGTTGTCATTGATGATCATGATATGCAGATTTCTCACGTAATCCGTGGAGACGACCACATTGCTAATACACCAAAACAGCTCATGGTTTATGAAGCACTTGGTTGGGAAGCTCCAGAGTTCGGTCACATGACCTTGATTATCAACTCTGAAACTGGGAAAAAATTGTCTAAACGCGATACCAACACCCTTCAGTTTATCGAAGACTACCGTAAAAAAGGTTATTTACCAGAAGCAGTCTTTAACTTTATTGCTCTTCTTGGTTGGAACCCAGGTGGTGAAGATGAAATCTTCTCTCATGAAGAACTCATTAAACTTTTCGATGAAAACCGCCTGAGCAAGTCTCCGGCAGCCTTTGACCAGAAAAAACTCGACTGGATGAGCAATGATTATATCAAGAATGCAGACCTAGAAACTATCTTTGAAATGGCAAAACCATTCTTAGAGGAAGCAGGTCGTTTAACCGACAAGGCTGAAAAATTAGTTGAGCTCTATAAACCACAAATGAAATCAGTAGATGAGATTATCCCATTGACAGATCTCTTCTTCTCAGATTTCCCAGAATTGACAGAAGCAGAGCGCGAAGTTATGGCGGGTGAAACAGTTCCGACAGTTCTCGAAACCTTCAAAGCAAAACTTGAGGCGATGACAGATGATGAATTTGTGACAGAAAATATCTTCCCACAAATCAAAGCTGTTCAAAAAGAAACAGGTATTAAAGGAAAAAATCTTTTCATGCCTATTCGTATCGCAGTTTCAGGTGAAATGCATGGGCCAGAATTGCCAGATACAATTTTCTTGCTTGGACGTGAAAAATCAATACAGCATATCGAAAATATGTTAAAGGAAATCTCTAAATAAGGAGGATGTAACAATGGACATCTGGGAAAAGATGTACGAAGAAGCACAGAAATTGTATAATCCACATGAAGTATCTGATTTTGTTTATGCTAATCATGTCGTTGCCGCAGTAGAAGCAGAAGATGGGCAAATATTTACAGGATTCTGTATGGAGGGAACCTGTGGTGTTTTCCATCTCTGCGCAGAACGGGCGGCACTCTTCAATATGTACCAATTCTCGAGACAAACTAAAGTTAAAAAAGTCTTAGCTTTTCGAGACAAATCACCTTATGGTGGAAGTTCGGGTATGCCTTGTGGCGCTTGCAGAGAGTTCCTCTTAGAGTTGAACGCTGAAAATAAAGATGCAGAATTCATGATGGATTACGATACAAGAAAGACGGTGAAAGTCGCAGAACTAATCCCATATTGGTGGGGAGAAGAACGTGCTTCTAAGTTTAACAATCAATAGAAGAGTCAGTATAATTCTGGCTCTTTTTACTTAAAGCTTAAGTTCAACTGGTTTTACTAATGCTTGATTAGTCGAAAAGAATCGAAAAAAGAGCGCACAAAATCCCCTCATCTGAAAGCGTTTCAGATTAAGTTTCGATATGGTGGAAGTTACGTTGAGAAGTTACCACTTAAAAAAGTTTAAAAAAGTAGTTGACAAAGTTTGAAAAGTCGGTATAATAGTAAGAGTTGAAAATAACTCAGGTCCGTTGGTCAAGGGGTTAAGACACCGCCTTTTCACGGCGGTAACAC
>NZ_JALDUM010000002.1:0-54652 GCF_023109515.1 Streptococcus mitis | reverse complement strand
AAACACCAGGAAAAGTAGATGGAACAGTCGTTGTCCACTACCCAGATGGAACAAGCGAAGAAGTTCCAGTGAAAGTCAATGTCAAAGGACAAGCAGACACGTACAAACCAGAACCAACAGTCCAAACAGTGGACAATGGAGCAGTACCAGAAGCAAGAAACAGCATTGGCAATGTGGACAGCTTACCACCGAAAACAACGTTTGAATGGAAAGATGGCGCACCAAATACAGCCGTAGGACAACCAGGCGAAGTATCCGGAACAGTGATCGTTCGTTACCCAGATGGCACAAGCGAAGAAGTTGAAGTGAAGCTGACTGTCCGTCAAATAAATGCTAAAGGCACTCCAGAAACACAACCAGAAGCACCAGACTTCACAGGAGGTGTAAACGCACCGGATGCACCAATAAGTGAAGTGCCAGAATACACAGACCCAATTGGATCGACTGGTGTAGATGGAAATGGAAACCTCATCATACCACCAAGTGTAGATATTCCTGAGTTTATGGGTGGAACAAGTACACCGGATGCACCAACTCATGAGTTCTCAGAGTTTAATGGGAACATTGCTATAAATGGTGAACTTCCAGAACCAGCTCAATTACCAAAAGTTAAACTGATTATTACTAAATGGGTTGATGAAAACGGTAATGAGTTGAAACCAGCAGATGCGAAAACTCCTAAAGTATTAGGTGAGGAAAATGAAGCATTTGAACATGGTGAAATCGAAGGTTATGAATTTGTAAGAACTGAAGTAGATGAAAATGGAGAAGTAGTTACACATATCTTTAGAAAAGTTGCCTCTTCAGGAGTAACTCAAACAAATGATAATGTGAAACCTGAACAGACTCCAGATGCTCTTCATATTTCTACAAATGAAACACATGCTAAACCAGAAAAAGATGAAGTGAAACAGAAAGAAACTCAAACAACCTTGCCGAAAACTGGTACGGCAAATAGTTTAGGACTCTTATCTGTAGCAACAAGTTCAATTCTTTTTGGATTAGGCTTCTTCATTTTAAGTAAAAAAGAAGACGAAGAATGATCTTTGACGAAGTTAATGAATACAAGAATGTAAAATATATTCGGTGAATAGAAATATCCCCTAACGGTCAGTAATTGTTAGGGGATGTTGTATTATTAATTTTATTGTATTTCTTTCTCAACTACATAAGCTCCGAAAACTAAAAAGTGATAACCTCTTGATTTTTAAAAGGATTATATATGTAAAAATTGAGGATTTATCTCTTAAAAGAACTTGATTTCAGTGATAATTTACCATAAATATCATAATGTAGAAAAACCAGATCTTAAGATATAAGCTCGTAAAGCTAGCCAGTTCTCAAAACGTTAAGAACCAGCTACAATACAGCATTTACAACACTTCATGGTTCACACCATGGGGTGTTTTTTTGATGATTTTTAGTAAAATTCACACCATTACTTTTTAAGATTGCGATAAGCAATCTCTCCAACAGCCATTGGAATGACATTTGAAGTGTTGACATAAGTCTTAGTTACTTCTTTATCACTGTGAGTTAAAGCTTCTGAAATAGCTTCGAGTGAGAGTCCTGCTTGTTTTGCAAGTGTCGTTCCTGTATGTTGCAGTTTATGAGGTGTAACATGTGCTAGTTCTTTATATCGCTTTCTGATATTTTTCATTTTATTGTTTAGATGGTCAGCATGTAAAGGCTTGTTGATGTTTCCTTTTGTGTCGATATATGTAAAAACAAATTGTTCTGGATTACTGATGATGCCAAACTTTGCTAGTTCATATCTTTGTTGTTTTTTCCAAGAGGAAAGAACCTGAAGTAAGTCATTAGAAAAAGAGAAAATAGGATAGAATAAACTCTATTTCAGGAGAAAATGAAGCAAATATTTCCATAATAAAACGCATATGATCAAGGTTGTTCAGTAAAAGCTTGATAGTATACGTTTTATCCTAGAAATATTTACTGGATTTTCTTTTCAAACTGACTTTTTAAGAAGTTGCCTTATCAACAATTTTAAAGAAATTTTTGGAGCTATGTTGGACTGAAAGATATTGTGCTGATGATAATCTAAAAAATTATCATTTAACTTATCTTTGGAAAAACTGTAGAATTTCAAAAATTACTACAAATCTTGAATTTTACTTATCATTTCAATGATTTAAATTGCTTACATTTTATTTTGATATGTTTTACGGTAATCTCCAGGAGAAAGTCCAGTCCTTTGTTTAAAAATTTTAGTAAAGTAAGAATAATTATCATACCCTACTTGACAAGATACCTGTGATATCGAGATATTTGTTTGGGATAGGAGAGATTTAGCAGCATTAATGCGCTTATCCGTTATGTATTTAACAAGAGTTTCTCCAGTTTCTTTTTTAAAAATTCTAGCTAAATGATCTGCACTGAGATAAACCATATCTGCTAATATAGAACGATTTATATCTTCATAGTAGTGATGATCTATGTATTCGACGATGCGTTGAATACTATTTTTCTGGTTTTCAATGTTTGTTGCAAATTTCTTAGCATGTGACCAGTAATAATCAAAGTAATCCTGAAATGATTCAATTGAATGAAAGCGTCGTTGGAATAAGAAATCATGAGTGCTATTTTGGAATAATTTATGTGCTGAAATTCCATTTTGATCTAGATATATTCCTATTTGTTGAGTCCAATCTAGTAAAATTTGTTGTAGCGTGAAAGTAGGGATTTGAGAATTATAGACGAGTGAATTAATTTTTTCTCTTAATTCATATTCGCTTAAGCTATCTAAAAACGTAATTGAAAGAGTTTCTGTTTTGAAAGAAGTTGGGAAACTATGTGGAACACATATAATAGTATTCCAATAAGAGACATACTGTTCATTATAAGTGTAGAGTTCTTTGGTATGAAATAAAACATCGGATATTTTATGGCAACTCTTATATATAATGTTTGAGTATTTACTAAAGTTATTAGAAATTTGAGAATGAATCTCACATGCTAATTTGTCACTACGTTTTGATGAGTCTACTCTAAAAAGACAAACATATTGATCAACCTGGCTTTCCATCTTAAACAAACTTATCAGTTTATAAGAAGGTTGTGAAATTCTTTGAAGTTCTCTTTTTAGTTGAGAAGTCCATGATGGAGTTTCTATAGAATAATCTTCTTCATTAAGATTAATTGTTAAAACTGCAAGGAAAAAATACTGGTGTTTTTTAAGAATAAAATCTTGTTTGCTCGCTATGTTTTCTAGTTCATCAATGCGAGAAATTTGAGGTTTTCTAAGGTAATCATACCAGAAATTATCTTCTATTTGTAAAAGCGAATCATTTTTTCCATTTAAGTTATGATTCTCAATTTTACTAATGGCTTTTTGAATAATAAATTCTAATTTTTCAAAGTTAATGGGTTTTAGATAGTATTCGAAGCTTTGCAATTCAATTGCTTTTTGAGCATAGTTGAAGTCGGCGTAATTAGTTAAAAAAATTGTTTTTATATCATATTTTTCATTTCTAATCCAAGATAAGAGTTCGAGGCCGCTGCCTTGAGGCATTTCTATATCGCTTATCATGAGATTAATAGGATGCTCTCTAATAATATTTTGAGCTTGAGTGAGGCTATAGGCAACATAAACAATGTCAATGTGTAGTTTATCCCAATTTATTTTCTCTCGTAAAGCCTCAATGATAAAGCGATCGTCATCAACTAATAAAATGTTCATTATAACCTCCGTCTATAATCTTGTATGGAATGAGTAAAAGAATTTTAGCTCCACCTTCTTCATTATTTTCAAATGTAATAGTATAGTCGTTGGGATAGAGAAGATTTAAACGTTCGATGGTGTTTGTGATCCCGATATGATGTCCATCTTCTGTTATTAGAGACTGTTTCTGATTTAGTTTTGATAAAATTTCTTCAGAGAAACCTGGACCATTATCCTCGATACAAATCTGAATATAATCTGAGTTCTCAGTTTTTACTTTTTTTATCGATAGCAAAATTGTAAATAAATCCTGAAATGAAAAACCGTGTTTGATTGTGTTTTCAATAAATGTTTGTAACAGTAACGATGGAACAAGAGTATTTTGTAGGTCATCATTGTAGTCTAGTGAAAAGTAGATGCTATTTCCATATCGAATTCGTTGTATTTCTAAATAATCTCTAATATGCTGAACTTCATCTTTAAGTTCTGAAAAATCTTGATTAGCCATAAATAAATGACGGAGATAATTTGAAGTTAGGATAGTTAACTCTTCAATTTCCTTATAGTTTTTTGTTTGAAGCATACTATGAATCATTGATAACATATTTAAGTAGAAATGCGGACGAATTTGGTTCTTAAGATAATTAAGTTCTATCTTCTTAAGTTCTAGTTGTGAATGGTATTCCCGTATTTTTAATTCTTGCATGTCAAATATTACTTTATTAAGTTTATCATTTGCCTTATCAATTTCTAGTATACCTTCAGATATAAAAAATTCAGAAGGGGGGATGGAGCCCCCAAATTGAGAGAGCCGTTCAGTGAGTCTTGTTATAGGTTTAATCATCCACTGACGAATATACAGGATAATGATGATTGATAAAATTGTGATAATGATAGGAACGGCTGATAAAAATACTTCTAAGAGTGTGATATTTCTAAAGACTTCGGCATAATCGACTAAAACATAAATATCGAAAGGTAAATGCGTTTTTTCATTTTGGGCATGAATTAGGTAATTAGAGGACGGTATATTGTTAGGCTCTTTTAGGGAGAGTTTACCATTATTACCAATATTAAGTTTATTGAGAGGTTTTAGGATATCTTCTGAAGATATGACGGCATAAATGATTTTTCCTTCGTAATGAACAGATTTAACTAAGTATTCGCTGTTTTTAGTAGTTACATTTTTCCACTTACGGTCACTTATATCGCTACTTAGTGATTTTAGATATGTTTTTAACAGTAAATAATCTTCATATGGAATATAAAGATTGGAGACATTTATAAAATGATCAGTACTATCGGTTTCTAATAAGAATGTCATATGAGTTTCATTTTGATATTCAAACTCTGTAAAGCTAGTTTGAACTTTTTTAAGATTTTCTTGATACTCAAGAAACGTTTGTACATGATTTAATTTCTCTAAAGATTCATTATGCGTTATTGTTGAATACATAAACCTCTCTGCAGAATGTAATTTTTCATTAACAGAGTCAGCATAAATTTCAATTGAACTACGTAAGTGTACTATATTTTGGTTTTTAATAAAATTTCTGGTTATGTTACTCATAGCAATATTGATTAAAATATTTATCAATAGTAGTACAAGTAGGAGTTTAAAGAAAAAATGAATAGAATGTTTTTTTGATAACTCGCGATTTAATTTCATATACTAGCCTCGTATTTAAATTATATCACTTTGAAAATACGATATCATGTACAAAACAGATATGTTTTATCGAGATGTCGGAAAAGTAATAGTTCTTAGAAATGATAAACTGAAAAATTGATAAACCTAGTCCAAAAAGTTATATTAAGGGAATTCTATACGGTGTAAAATAATCGTAGAAAATCAGATAGGAGGAAAAAAATGAAAGTAGTATCTCAACTTCATAAAATAAAATTAAAGCATAGTATTCCGTTATATATATTGCTTTTTCCTTCAATATTGCTATTAATTTTGTTTTCCTATATTCCCATGTTGGGACTAATTATTGCATTTAAAGACTATTCACCAGCCAATGGGATATTTGCTAGTCAGTGGGTAGGATTTAAGTACTTTACTCAGTTTTTCTCATCATTCCAATTCGGGACAACTATGTTCAATACATTAAAAATTTCACTTTATAGTATTGTAGTAGGATTCCCCTTGCCTATTATACTAGCTATAATTAGTAATCAGTTAAGAGTTGGGAAATTTAGAAAAATATTTCAAGTGACAACTTACTTACCCCATTTTATCTCTACAATGGTTATGTGTGGGATGATTATATTATTTTTATCTCCTACTAGTGGTTTGTTAGCGAATGTATTTAAGTCTGTTGGAATTACTATTCCAGATTTTTTATCAAAACCTAGTAATTTTGCAGGTGTTTATGTTTGGAGTGATGTATGGCAACATATTGGTTGGGATAGTATTATTTATCTAGCAGCGCTTTCTGCAATTGATCCTACATATTATGAGGCTGCAACTATGGATGGTGCCTCTAGATTACAAAAAATTAGGCATATAGAATTACCATTACTTTTGCCAACTGCTATGATTTTACTAATATTAAGAGCAGGTAGTTTATTAAGTGTAGGTTTTGAGAAAGTGTTACTACTACAGAATCCACTTAATTTAGCAGGAAGTGAGATAATTTCGACCTATGTTTATAAAGTTGGTATGGTGAACTTTCAGTATAGTTATTCGACAGCTATAGGGTTATTTAACACCGTAGTCAATCTAATAATTTTGTTATCTGTTAACTGGTTCTCGAAAAGATATACTAGAACGGGTCTTTTTTAAAGGAAGGAGTGCTCAAGGTGAAATGGTTTCATAAATCAAGAAAAACAAACTCTGAATTATTATTTGATATAGTTACCTATGGTTTAGCAATTTTCCTTATCCTGTTAATTGTTTATCCGTTATGGTTTGTAGTGATTGCATCTTTTAGTAATCCTTCAGATGTTGCAAATGGAAAGGTATGGTTTATTCCTAGAGAATGGAAATTAGATGGATATTTACGTCTTATTCAACAACCTTTATTCTTACGTAGCTATCTAAATACCATTTTATATACTGTTGTTGGTACCTTAGTTGCTTTAGTAGTCAATATTCCAGCTGGTTATGCTTTATCTAGAAAAGAATTAGTTGGTAGAAAATGGATGAGTATTCTATACATAATCCCTATGTTCGTATCAGGTGGCTTGATTCCTACCTACTTAACAGTAAAGAATGTTGGCCTAATTGATACATTTTGGGTAATGGTAATACCTTTTGCGGTTTCATCATACAATATTATTGTTGCTAGAACTTTCTTTAATAATAGTATTCCAGACGGGATGTGGGAGGCTGCGCAAATTGATGGATGTGGTACAATTCGTTATTTTATTAAGATAGTCGTTCCTTTATCAAAAGCTATTATAGCAGTTATTGGACTTTGGACCGCAGTTGGTATTTGGAATTCGTGGTTTAATGCTTTAATTTATTTAACGAATGAAAATTTACAACCATTGCAATTAATTTTACGACGTTTACTAATTAGTAATCAAATGTTACAATCGCAAGCAACAGGAGAAGTTGCATCAGATCTTCGTATCAAAGCCGATATGATGAAATATGCAGCAATTGTTATTTCAACCGCTCCGATAATGTTGCTATATCCCTTTGTTCAAAAATATTTTAATCAAGGCGTAATGATTGGCGCGTTGAAAGAATAGGAGAAAAACATGAAAAATAAATCATTTACATATTTGTTCTTAGGAACAGTTACACTTGCTGGCTTAACAGCCTGTGCAAATTCTAATAATGCGAATAAGGATGATAAGTCTGGAGAAGATTCTTATAAAATCACAACTGTTCGTTGGTCTGACTGGGGGGAAGATTATCATAAAGGTTTTCTAACTGATTCTGCCAAAGAATCAGGTATCGATGTTAAATGGGATACACTTGTAGCTGCAGATTGGGCAGATAAGAAATCTGTGTTGGTTGCTAGTGGAGATTTACCAGATGCATTTTTAGGTTCAAATGCTTTTACAGATTCAGAAATTGCTCAGAACCAATCTTTATTTATTCCATTGGAAGATTTAATCAAAGAAAACATGCCAAATTTAACTAAGGCTATGGAGAAAGAACCTAAGATTAAAGCTATGATTACTTCACCAGATGGTCATATCTACAGTCTACCTAAAAAATTACCGATGCGTCCTACTGTAGCTAATCAGCTATTTATTAATAAAAAGTGGCTGGATAATTTAGGATTAAAGGTTCCAGAAACTTATGATGATTTAGTAAAAGTACTACAAGAATTTAAGGATAAAGATGCGAACGGAAATGGAGACGCTTCTGATGAAATTCCATTCGGAGCAGGAAACTTTGATCCAACATTCTCATATATTCTTCCGTTCAATAATCGTTTAGGGGCAGATAATACATATGAAATGTCTGTAAAAGATGGAAAACCAGTCTACCTTCGTACAGAAGAAAGTTATAAACAAGGGATTGCAGCAATGCACGAATCTTATAAAAAAGGTTTGATTGATCCGGAAATCTTTACAGAAGATACCTCTATGAGTGTAGCAAAACGTATGGATAAGGGAGTATCTAGAGTAGGTGTTTCTAGTGGTTGGACAGCAGATGCAACGTTTGGCTTACATTCAAGTGAGTATATTGCTCTACCTGCTTTAAAAGGTATGGATGGTAAACAATATGTCTTTTCTGATCCAGATCATTACAACTATGGTCGAAATGAAATTTTGATTACAAATAAGAGCAAAAACCCTGCTAAATTATTGAAATGGTTGGATAAATTATATACAGATGAAGCAAGTATTCAGAATTTCTATGGATCATTTGGAATAGCTACTGAAAAGAATGGTGATAAGTTTAAAGTGTTACCTCCTAAAGATGGTAAATCAGCTGATGAATGGGCATGGATTAATTCACTTCGAGATTTTGGTCCTAAATACGTAAGCGATGATATCAATAGTCGCGTAGAAATCGATCAAACACAAGGTGATGGATTGAAATTGAAGATGGACCAAGATTTGAAACAATTTGCGTTACCAGCTTACCCTAATGTGATTTATTCACAAGAAGAACTTAACAAATTATCATCAATCTATGTGAGTATTGAATCTTATGTCAAACAACAAGCATCTAAATGGGTAGTTGAAGGCGGCATAGAAAAAGAATGGGACTCATACAAAGAAACTCTTAAGAATATGGGATTGGACGAATTTATGAAGATTCAACAGGAAGCATATAATCGTTACCAAAAAGAAGTAAAAGAGTAATATTTTATATGAACTCTTGGTTGTATGAACAAGGGACTAGCCATTTATAGGAAGCGAGACTGATAACATCAAATTATCTCGCTTCCTTTATTCTAATTTTTAAAGAAATTTGGAAATATTTTTTTAATAATTTAGGTAATATTTTTGTACAACTGACATTCTAAAATATAGAGTTAAGACAATCGATTTTATGGAGATATCTATTATGCAAAAATTATTTTCATTAGATGGAAAAATGGTTAGAATTTTAACTTTTTTGACAGATTTAATTATTTTAAATACTCTATTTATTGTTAGTTGTATTCCAATAGTTACAATTGGGGCATCACTAACTTCTCTTACGACAATGTGGTATCGTATTTTAAAAGGTAAAGATACCGATATTGCTTATCATTATTTTCGGATCTTTAGACAAAATTTTAAACAATCAACTTTTATTTGGTTGTTTATCCTCCTAATAGAATTACTTTTATATGTGAACTATTGTCTTTGGGGCTATTCAAGTTTACTTTCAGAGTATAGTTTATTGTTAGTGTTGCCCTTTTTATTTGTTATAATACTTTTTATGAGTGTTGTTTTTCCCTATATTGGTCTATTTAAAGATAATCTAAAAAATAGTATTGTAAATAGCGTATTAATTTGTATTTTAAATCCAATGCAAGCTATCATTTTGGTTTTATTTAATATTTCTGTACTGTATATGAGTTTTAGTAGTCCAGAACGAGTTTTAACAGCTATTTACGTATTTACATTTGGAGGATTTGCTTTTTGTGGATTGATGAATGTAATGGTAACGAATAAAATGTTTGATAAAGTAAAGAGATTTAATAAAAGGAGGGAAACAAATTGAAAATTTTTAAGGGAGAGTTTTATCGAATCTCTGTATTAACAGACAAGTTAGTAAGGTTAGAATACTCTCAAACTGGAAGTTTTGAGGATAGAACGACACAACTTATCTATAATAGAGATTTTGGTCAAGTTTCGTTAGATTATATAGAGACATCAAACGTACTAGATATTATGACGGACTATTTTCATCTGCACTTTAATAAAGGAGAATTTAACCCCGAAAATTTATTTATAGAATTAAAAGGAAATTTTGCCGTATATGGTAGTCGCTGGTATTTTGGTGAATCTATTGAAACGTTAAAAGGAACAGCTCGGACTCTGGATAAGGCAGATGGAGCAATCTCGTTAGAAGATGGAATTATTAGCCGAAATGGTATAGCCGTATTGGATGATTCTCAAGGATTTATTTGGGATGAACAGTCTGGTTATATTGAGAGAGAAAATCAAATTGACCTCTATTTCTTTGCCTATGGGCATGATTATAGAGGAGCAATCAGAGACTTTTACCATTTGACTGGTTCAACACCCTTGTTGCCACGATATGCTTTAGGAAATTGGTGGAGTAGGTATTGGCCATATACGTCAGATGAATACTTGGATTTAATAGACAGATTTAAAACAGAGAAAATTCCATTATCTATCGGTGTGTTAGATATGGATTGGCATATAACTGAAATTCCAGCTCGTTTTGGAAGTGGTTGGACAGGCTATAGTTGGAATAGAAACTTAATACCAAATCCAGAACAGTTATTGCAACAACTTCATGATAGAAAGTTAAAACTCTCCTTAAATGTCCATCCTGCTGATGGTATACGAGCTTATGAAGAAGCTTATCCTCAAGTCGCAAAACGATTGGGGTTAAATGTAGAACTAGAAGAACCTGCTATTTTTGATTTTTTTAATCCCTATTTTAGGGAAGCCTACTTTAAAGATGTTCATTATGAGCTAGAAAAGCAAGGAGTAGATTTTTGGTGGATTGACTGGCAACAAGGGACTCAAGGCATGTTGGATCCACTTTGGCTTTTAAACCATTATCACTATCAGGATAGTTGTAAAAATGCAGAAGGTGGTTTGATTTTATCAAGATATGCAGGTCCTGGTAGTCATCGCTACCCTGTTGGTTTTTCAGGGGATACTATTATTAGTTGGAATTCCTTAAGATTTCAACCGTATTTTACAGCAACAGCATCTAATATCGGTTATAGTTGGTGGAGTCATGATATCGGTGGGCACATGCTGGGGGATTATGACGAAGAGCTACAAACCAGATGGCTACAGTTTGGTGTTTTTAGTCCGATTACTCGCTTACATAGTTCTAGAAGTCCCTTTAATAGTAAAGAACCTTGGTTTTTTTCAGAAACAACATCTAAGATTATGAAGAAATACCTTCGTTTGAGACATCAGATGATTCCATATCTATATACCATGAATGTAAAGACACACGAGGAAGGTGCCCCATTAATCAGCCCAATGTATTATTTCTACCCAGAGAATGATGAGAGTTATAATGTTCCAAATCAATACTTTTTTGGAACAGAACTGATGGTGGCTCCCATTGTAGAAAAGATGGATTTGGCATTCCAATCTGCAAAAGTGGATGTATGGTTCCCTGAAGGTGTATGGTATGACTTCTTTTCAGAGAAAAAGTACACAGGTGGTGTGAAGTTAAGTGTTTATAGAGACATTTCGACTATACCTGTGTTTGCAAAAAGTGGTGCAATCATTCCCTTGGTTGGTTTTGAGATAGATATGGGTGTTGATTTACCTGAAGTTGTAGATTGGTATGTATTCCCAGGCAAACAACATTCTTTTGAAATGATTGAAGATCAAAATGGTCAAAGATATAAAACAAGATTATCAATCGACTGGGAAATGGGGATGGTAGAGTTAGCATTACAAGGAGATTCTAGTATCGTTCCAAGTAATAGAAGGCATATAATTCATTTTAAAGGAACGAATGTGTCTATAATTGAATTGCCAAATAAGAATGATACAGCTAGATTTGAATGGAAAGATCATAAAAGGACATCCCTAAATGACGAAGTTTTTAGACTACTAAAGACGGCTTCTCTTCCATATGAATTAAAAGATAGATTGTTAAATCAATTCATCAATGCCAAAAATTCTCATGAGTTAATGAATATCTTGCATCATCAGGATAAGGAATTGAGAGGGCGTTTGTTGGAAATGATATTTACCAGCGAAAACTAATTGAGAAATTTCGTACACAATTTCTATTATTTAATGTGTAACAGTTTTACATCTCTATGCTTATTGGCTTGTATTTTAGTAATTACAAGTTTGGCATAGGGATGTTTTTTGTTTACTGAAGAGGAAAGGATAAGTATGTTTTAAGGTTTGAAACATTTTTAAACTAAACAGGAGCAAATTTTTAAAGGTGATTTCTCAAAGTATTAATCCACTTTTCATTATGATTTATGTGCCGATTTTTGCATGGTTGTGGGGGGAAATGGGTAAAAAGCAACCGTCCTCTTCTAAGAAATTTGCTTACGGTTTATTAGCAGCAGGTTTATCCTTCTTGTGGATGATGTTACCAGGGATGCTCTTTGGGACAGATGTTAAGGTCAGTCCTTTCTGGTTGATTATGAGTTGGGCTATTGTGATTGTGGGGGAAATGTTGATTTCGCCGATTGGTCTATCAGTCACTACTAAGTTAGCACCAAAATCCTTCCAAGCACAAATGATGTCTATCTGGTTCTTGAGTAATGCAGCTGCCCAAGCTATCAATGCTCAAATTGTAAAATTTTATACAAGCGAAACTGAAGTTGCTTACTATGGAATTGTTGGAGGAATTACGATTGTATTCAGTATTATCTTACTCTTATACGTTCCGCGTATTGAAAAACTAATGTCTGGTATCAAATAGAGAAAAACTGGAATTTCTGTAGGGATTTTAAAAGTTAGATCAATTATTCATTCAAAGGATTTAGTTCTGTATTGTATAGGGCTAGGTCCTTTTAGTTTGATTAATACTCTTCGAAAATCAAATTCAAACCGCGTCAACGTCGCCTTGCCGTACTCAAGTACAGCCTGCGGCTAGTTTCCTAGTTTGCTCTTTGATTTTCATTGAGTATAAAACTCACGATGTTTCTGCTTTTCCTAGTGGACATTTGTCTACTTTTTTTATATAATAAAACTAAACCAAATTGGTTGAGTTTTAAAAATATGGATTCAAGCATCGATTAGTCTTTCTAAGGGAGATAATGTCCATTAAATCATCATAATAGGAGGTGAAGTATGTATCAGCCAGAAAAATTAAAGGCTCGGAGGAAAGAGTTAAAACTGACACAGAGGGAAATTGCAGAGCAACTTGGGATTAGTTTCCAGGCTTACTCAGCTTGGGAACGTGGAGTCAAGGAACCGTCCAAGGAGAAGGTAGTCCAGCTAGAGAACATTTTAAAAGTACCCAAAGGATATTTTACTCAGATCGAGATTGTCCGTCTCTACCATAGCCTCTCCAAGCAAGGGCAGGAGAAGGTTGTTCTCTATGCTCGTAACCTATCTCAAGAGGAGCAAGCTCAAAAAGTGACAGCTATGCCAGAGCGCTTCTACGAGTACCGTGTTTATGAACGCATGTCAGCAGGGATTGGGGCTTCGGTCTATGATGATCAGAATTTTGATACGGTTTACTTTAATGAGGAGTTGGCTCATGATTTTGCGTCATGGGTGTCTGGGGACTCCATGGAACCTAAATACCAAAATGGTTCAGTAGCTCTGATTCGAGAGACAGGATTTGACTATGATGGAGCGGTTTATGCAGTGGTTTGCAACAACCAGACCTATATCAAACGGGTCTATCGAGAGGAGAATGGATTGCGTCTGGTCTCTATCAATCCTAAATATAAGGATATTTTCATCTCCTATGAGGAAGATCCTCGGATTGTGGGGATTATCGTTGGGAACTTTGTGCCGATGGAGGGCTAGCCAATGGGCTACTTTGATTATTCTAGAGAGCCCAAAAGTGACATTGCATTTGTCGATATGAAATCCTTTTATGCCAGTGTTGAGTGCGTGAAAAGGGGCTTACATCCGCTGAAAACCTCGCTTTGTGTCATGAGTCGTGCGGATAATTCAACTGGTCTTATCCTAGCCTCCTCTCCCCTGTTTAAGAAGATTTTTGGCAAGTCAAATGTTGGTCGAGCCTATGATTTGCCTTTTGATATCAAAACGCGAAAATTTTCCTACTACAATGCTAGAAAGCAAGGGCTACCGACTGACTCGGACTATGTTCGCTACATCGAAGATTGGGCTCAAGTGACCTTGATTGTGCCACCTAGAATGGATGAGTACATCGCAGTCAATATGGAAATTCAGCGAATCTTTCAAAACTATGGCAGTCCAGATGATATTTATCCCTACTCTATCGATGAGGGCTTTATTGACCTGACTAGTTCGCTCAACTATTTCATCCCAGATAAGAGTCTCTCTCGCAAAGACAAGCTGGATTTGCTATCTGCTCGTATTCAGAGAGATATTTGGAGGCAGACAGGAATCTACTCTACAGTAGGTATGTCAAATGCCAATCCTTTACTGGCCAAGTTGGCTCTGGATAATGAGGCCAAGCACACTCCGACCATGAGGGCCAACTGGTCTTACCAGGATGTGGAAGAGAAGGTCTGGGCAATCCCTAAGATGACGGATTTTTGGGGGATTGGCAGGCGGATGGAGAAACGCTTGCATGCTCTGGGAATTTTTTCCATCAAGGAATTGGCAACCAGCAATCCCGACCAGCTAAAGAAAGCTCTGGGTCAGGCTGGTCTGCGTTTGTGGTTTCATGCCAACGGGATTGATGAGAGCAATGTTCATAAGCCCTATAAAGCCAAATCCAAGGGCTTGGGGAATTCTCAAATCTTGCCGAGAGACTACGTGAAGCTACGGGATATTGAAATTATTCTCCGAGAAATGGCGGAGCAGGTGGCTATTAGACTGAGAAGGTCTGGAAAGAAAACAACCCTTGTCTCTATCTATGTCGGTTTCTCTAAACAGGAAGTCAGGTCGTCTATTCACACACAAATGAAGGTCGAACCGACCAATAATACAGCTGTCTTAACGAATTATGTTTTGAAATTATTTCATAACAAATACACTTCTGGAGCAGTCAGAAGTGTCGGTGTAAACTATTCAGGCTTTGTAGACGAGTCCTTTGGTTTGATATCTCTCTTTGATGATGTTGACAAGTTAGAAAAAGAAGAAAGGCTCCAGACGGCTATTGACTCCATTCGGGAACAATTTGGTTTCACTTCTCTCTTAAAGGCCAATGCACTGGAAGAAGCCTCTAGGAGTCTTGCTAGAAGCAAGCTGATTGGGGGACATTCTGCTGGAGGATTAGATGGATTAAAATGATTGATCGTTCTTATTTACCTTTTCAATCTGCGCGAGATTATCAAGATCCAGGTATGCAGAAGTGGATGGGATTTTACCTCTCAGAACACACCAGTTCGCTCAGTGAAGAAAAAAGCCGTGTTGATTTTTCGATAGATTTGGATCCAGTTGAGAAACTACATTTACTTTCTCAGCTTTATATTAGCCAGCTAAAGGGATTCTTTGTGGTTAAGGAAAAGAGGCAGAAGGCGGCTATCATCGGTGAGGTGAGAGAGTTATCACATCAGACTCTATCTATTAGGACAAACGAGGGATATAGGTTGATAGAGGTTGCAGATATCCTCGAAATTCGACTGTGGGAGGATGGAGTTTATGACTAGAAAAGAGCTGTATGAAAACAAACTGCAGATGGATTATTTTTCAGATGACTATATTCGTTTTGAAGAGGATTTTCAAAAATACTCTGCCATGAACGTACCCTTGACTTTCTTGATTGATGACATCCTACGAACCATGGCGATGAATCAGAAAAACTACTTTGTCTTAAACAAGGAAAATGCCAAGGATGGGCGGGAGCATCGTTTTTATTTTAGGGTGGTAACGGAAAAAGCGTGTCCTAGAAATAGGACCTATACATACTCAGGAGTCAAGAATAGCAGTCAGTAGTGCCTTGTCTGCTATGAATGTATCATTTTTACAACACTTCATGGTTCATATCATGGGGTGTTTTTCTATTTAAGTCAAAGCTTATCAAAAAATCTCACTATTCATTAGGCTAAAGGAAACCTAATCATAGTGAGATTGTGAATTATAGTAGGTTTTGTATCGCCTCTTCAATTTGTTTTGGGTCTGTTTTTGAAGAGAAGCGTTCAAAGACCTGCCCATCACGACCGATGAGAAACTTAGCGAAATTCCATTCGATTCGTTTTCCTAGTGGGCCAGATTTCTGGTCTTTCAACCAAACATAGAGAGGATCTGCTTCCTTACCGTTGACCTTTATCTTGGCAAAACGTGGGAAGGTGGTCTGATAATGTAGGCTACAGAAGGTGTTGATTTCCTCTGCGCTGCCTGGTGCTTGTCCCATAAACTGATTGCAAGGGAAGTCTAAAATCTCAAAACCTTGGTCTTGATAGCGATCATAGAGTTCTTGAAGTCCTTGGTACTGGGGCGTTAAACCACATCCAGTAGCAGTGTTGACAACCAAGAGAACTTTCCCACGATAGGCATCTAGTGAGATTTCTTGATTGTCTTGATTCAAGACTGAAAAATCGTATAGTGAAGTCATTACTTGCTTTTCTCCTTCTATTTGGTATTTTTAGGAGTTTTTTCCTCCTGTAGGGATAGAAAGCCGTAGGTCAGGGTTCCAAAAATGCTACCGATAATCAGGCCATACATCAGGAAAGGAACACTTTTATCGAATTGCATGAGCAACTTTCCAAAATCTGAAAGGGACATCTGCTGAACGAAGACTTTATGAAAGATGAGTAAGGTAAAGAGGCCAATCTGAATACCGATAAACACAATCCAGCTTCGGAATTTGATTTGGGCTTTGCTGTAGGTTTTGAGGATGATTTCTGACTTGTCATCCTTTTCAAGATGAAGCTCTTGGACGGCTTTTTGAGCTTTTATACTCATGAACAAAATGAGTCCAAAATAGATGTAGGGCATAACATTTCGAACAATTTCTATAAAGCTTCCGAACAAAATATAGAATAGGAAGAGAATGAAGGAAGAGTAAAAGATTTGGATCATGGAACGGGCGCAAGCCTTGTAGATAACCTCTTGACGGCATTCATCAAAAGGCCCTTGGATATGAAAGAAATTTCGAAGTAGGCGAGTTGTTAAGTCTTCTTTTTTCATGGGTGATTTCTCCTAAATGAACGATGCTATTTTGTTTCTTTTACGAATTGATAGAGATAATAAAGATAAGTAATAGAAGAAAGGATAGCGATAGTTAGCAGTATATAATATTTCCAATTGCTTGAAATGAGCGTCAGTTGTGGTAAGGATAGAATCATAAAGATTAGTGCTAAGTTGAGTATGCGCGTTTTTGGGGAGTCGATTTTTAGATAAGTCAATCCTTTGTTGAGGGCTGGAACAAAGACTGGAAGGAGGACTATATCGTAGATTGGCAAGTTCCCTGAAACGATGATGAAGATGAGCAGAGAACTGAACAAAAGATGATAGGTAAGTAAAGTTACTAGTGATTTCATAGGGCACCTCCTAATCCTCATCTTGCTCTTTTTTAGCTTTTTCAATGCGACGGGAGATGAGGAACTGTATGCTTGCTCCGAAGAAGATAGAACCGAGAATGCTTGATACACCATTTCTTATAGTGAGAAGAGACTGAAAATAGTCCTGACCTTCACCTATGAGTATACCGAGAAGAGGAGTTATAAAAAACATCCATAGACCAAAGAACAAACCTGCTTTAAGACCTGGGTAGTGTAGTTGCTTACTTTCTTTCTCGCTCAGCATATCTGGTTCAATAGTTGTAATCCCTGTTTTTTGCATTTGATAGGTGAGATATCCAGCAGCGATGAGGGCAATCACTAAAATTAGAGGAGGATAGACTAGAGCCACTAGCTGAGGATATTTATAGGCCAGAAGGAGTGGAATAAGATTTCCGAAAATCATCAGATAAAAGAGGATGATAAAGACTTGGTTGCCGATACGATCGGCCTCGCGCCGTTTGTATTCATCAAGGGGATCAGAAATGCCGTATGTGCGTTTGATCAGTTTTTCAGTAAAGGTTTCTTTTTTCATGAGTTGGCTCCTTTTTTAAAAATTATCCTCCCAAAAGAGACTATTGAGGTCAGTTTGGAGGCTGCGGGCGAGATTGAGACAGAGTTCCAGAGTTGGATTGTACTTGTCGTTCTCAATCATATTGATGGTTTGTCTCGAGACACCGATATCCTTGGCGAGTTCGAGCTGGGAAATGCCCAGTTCCTTGCGAAATTCTTTCACACGATTCATCTGGACTCCTTTCTGGATTTGTGTCGCATATATTTGACTATATTATATTCTTCTATGGAGCAGATGTCAAGCATATTTGACATATTTCTTAAAGAAATCTTACTTTTCTTGACCTATTTGCCTGACTAGTGCAAGCTGGTCGGATTTATGGTAAAATAGATAGGATATGACAAAAGAATTTCATCATGTAACGGTCTTACTCCATGAAACGATTGATATGCTCGACGTAAAGCCTGACGGTATCTACGTTGATGCGACTTTGGGTGGAGCAGGCCATAGCGAATATTTATTAAGTAAATTAAGTGAAAAGGGCCATCTCTATGCCTTTGACCAGGACCAGAATGCCATTAACAATGCGCAAAAACGTTTGGCATCTTACATTGAAAAGGGAATGGTGACATTTATCAAGGATAACTTCCGTCATTTACAGGCACGTTTGCGCGAAGCTGGTGTTCAGGAAATTGATGGAATTTGTTATGACTTGGGAGTGTCTAGTCCTCAATTGGACCAGCGTGAGCGTGGTTTTTCTTATAAGAAGGATGCACCACTGGATATGCGCATGAATCAGGATGCTAGTCTGACAGCCTATGAAGTGGTGAATCACTACGACTATCATGACTTGGTTCGTATTTTCTTTAAGTATGGCGAGGATAAATTCTCTAAACAGATTGCGCGTAAGATTGAACAAGCACGTGAAGTCAAGCCAATCGAGACAACGACTGAGTTAGCAGAAATTATCAAGTCGGCCAAACCTGCCAAGGAGCTCAAGAAGAAGGGCCATCCTGCCAAGCAGATTTTCCAGGCTATTCGAATTGAAGTCAATGATGAACTGGGGGCGGCAGATGAATCTATCCAGCAGGCTATGGAGATGTTGGCTCTAGATGGTAGAATCTCAGTGATTACCTTCCATTCACTAGAAGACCGCTTGACCAAGCAATTGTTCAAGGAAGCTTCAACGGTTGAAGTTCCAAAAGGCTTGCCTTTCATCCCAGATGATCTCAAGCCCAAGATGGAATTGGTATCCCGTAAGCCCATCTTGCCAAGTGCAGAAGAATTAGAAGCCAATAACCGCTCGCACTCAGCTAAGTTGCGCGTGGCCAGAAAAATTCACAAGTAAGAGGAAAAAATGGTAGATAAGAAAGAAACAACCAGTCAATTCTTGCAGAATCGTATAAAAAAATTCTCACGTGTGGAGAAGGCTTTTTATCTTTCCATCGCTTTTACGGCTCTCGTTTTAGCAGTGAGCATTATCTTTATGCAGACACGACTCTTGCAAGTGCAAAGTGATTTAACAAAAATCAATGCGCAGATAGAGGAAAAGAAGACAGAGCTCGATGATGCTAAGCAGGAAGTGAATGAATTGATTCGTTCAGAGCGCTTGAAAGAGATTGCAGATAAAAAAGATTTGAAATTGAATAATGAAAATATCCGAACAGCGGAGTAAGATATGAAATGGACAGAAAAAATAACCCGATTTGCGATAAAAAATCGTAAATCTCCAGCAAAAAACCGTAGGATAGTTGGTAAGTACCTCAGCTTTGTAGCTGTTGCCCTTTTCGCTCTCTTTTTGGCCAATTTTGCTTATATTATCGCGAAAGGTAATATATTTGGTACTGACTTGGTAAAAGAGGCTAGAAAAGTTCACCAAATAACCCGAACAGTACCTGCCAAACGCGGAACTATCTATGATAGAAATGGAGTGCCTATCGCTGAAGATGCGACCTCTTATAACGTCTATGCTGTTATTGATAAAAAATACAAGTCAGCAACGGGTAAAATTCTTTATGTAGAGGATTCGCAGTTTAATAAGGTAGCTGAAGTCTTCCATAAGTATTTGGATATGGATGAAGCTTATGTGAAAGAGCAATTAGCTCAACCAAATCTAACTCAAGTTTCCTTTGGAGCAAAAGGAAATGGGATTACCTATGCCAATATGATGGCTATTAAAAAAGATTTAAAAGATGCTAGTGTGGAAGGGATTGACTTTACAACTAGCCCTAACAGAAGCTACCCAAATGGACAATTTGCTTCTAGTTTTATTGGGTTAGCTCAACTCCATGAAAATGAGGATGGCAGTAAGAGTTTATTAGGAACTTTTGGTCTGGAGAGTTCGTTAAATACCATTCTTGCTGGGACAGACGGTATTATTACCTATGAAAAAGACCGTGTAGGAAATATCGTACCAGGAACAGAACAGGTGTCGCAACAAACTGTGGATGGCAAGGATGTTTATACAACATTGTCTAGCCCGCTCCAATCTTTCATGGAAACTCAGATGGATGCCTTTCTAGAAAAAGTAAAAGGTAAGTATATGACCGCGACCTTGGTCAGTGCCAAGACCGGTGAAATCCTCGCTACCACCCAACGCCCTACCTTTAATGCAGACACTAAAGAAGGAATCACTAAAGACTTTGTCTGGCGTGATATTCTTTATCAAAGTAACTATGAACCAGGATCAACTATGAAGGTCATGACGCTAGCAGCAGCTATTGATAATAATACTTTCCCAGGTGGAGAATACTTCAATAGCAGTGAATTAAAAATAGCGGATGTAACGATTCGAGATTGGGATGTTAATGATGGTTTGACTACTGGTGGGATGATGACTTTCTTACAAGGTTTCGCTCTCTCCAGTAATGTTGGAATGAGTCTTCTTGAACAAAAAATGGGAGATGCTACTTGGTTGGATTATCTAAACCGCTTTAAATTTGGGGTCCCAACTCGCTTTGGTTTGACAGATGAATACGCTGGTCAACTTCCAGCTGATAATATTGTCAATATTGCTCAAAGCTCATTTGGGCAAGGGATTTCTGTAACGCAGACCCAGATGCTACGTGCTTTTACAGCCATTGCCAACGATGGCGTCATGCTAGAGCCTAAATTTATTACGGCCTTGTATGATCCAAATGATCAAACCGTTCGTAGATCTCAAAAAGAAATTGTAGGGAATCCAGTTTCGAAAGATGCGGCTAGCCAAACTCGGACTCACATGGTCTTGGTAGGAACGGATCCTAGATATGGAACTATGTACAATCATAGTACAGGAAAAGCAACTGTTAATGTTCCAGGTCAAAATGTAGCCCTCAAGTCTGGTACAGCCCAAATCGCTGACGAGAAAAATGGAGGCTACTTAGTTGGTTCTACCAACTACATTTTCTCGGTTGTGGCTATGAACCCTGCTGAAAATCCTGATTTTATCTTGTATGTAACGGTTCAGCAACCTGAACATTATTCAGGTATCCAGTTGGGAGAATTTGCCAACCCAATCTTGGAGCGGGCTTCAGCTATGAAAGAATCTCTCAATCTTCAATCTCCTGCTAAGAATTTAGATCAAGTGACGACAGAGTCTTCTTATGCAATGCCTAGCATCAAGGATATTTCACCTGGTGAGTTGGCGGAAGCCTTACGCCGAAATATTGTGCAACCAATCGTTGTAGGTACTGGAACAAAGATTAAAGAGACTTCTGTAGAAGAAGGGACCAATCTTGCACCAAACCAACAAGTTCTCCTTTTATCGGATAAGGTAGAAGAAATTCCAGACATGTATGGCTGGAAAAAAGAGACTGCTGAGGCCTTTGCTAAATGGTTGGATATTGAGCTGGAATTTGAAGGGTCAGGTTCTGTTGTTCAGAAGCAAGATGTTCGGACTAATACAGCTATCAAAAACATTAAAAAAATTAAATTAACTTTAGGAGACTAATATGTTTATTTCTATCAGTGCTGGAATTGTGACATTTTTACTAACTTTAGTAGGAATTCCGGCCTTTATCCAATTTTATAGAAAGGCGCAAATTACAGGCCAGCAGATGCATGAGGATGTCAAACAGCACCAGGCAAAAGCTGGGACTCCTACAATGGGAGGTTTGGTTTTCTTAATTGCTTCTGTTTTAGTTGCTTTCTTTTTCGCCCTATTTAGTAATCAACTCAGCAATAATGTTGGTATGATTTTATTTATCTTGGTTCTCTATGGTTTAATCGGATTTTTAGATGACTTCCTCAAGGTCTTCCGTAAAATCAATGAGGGCCTTAATCCCAAACAGAAATTGGCTCTTCAGCTTCTAGGTGGTGTCATTTTCTACCTTTTCTATGAGCGTGGTGGCGATATGCTTTCTGTCTTTGGCTACCAAGTGCATCTAGGGATTTTCTATATTGTCTTCGCTCTTTTCTGGCTAGTCGGTTTTTCAAACGCAGTAAACTTGACAGACGGTATTGACGGTTTAGCTAGCATTTCCGTTGTGATTAGTTTGTCTGCCTATGGAGTTATTGCCTATGTGCAAGGTCAGATGGATATCCTTCTAGTGATTCTTGCCATGATTGGTGGTTTGCTTGGTTTCTTTGTCTTTAACCATAAGCCTGCTAAGGTCTTTATGGGAGATGTGGGAAGTTTGGCTCTCGGTGGAATGCTGGCAGCTATTTCAATGGCTCTCCACCAAGAATGGACTCTCTTGATTATCGGAATTATTTATGTCTTTGAAACAACTTCGGTCATGATGCAAGTCGGCTATTTCAAAATGACTGGTGGAAAACGTATTTTCCGTATGACGCCTGTGCATCACCATTTTGAACTTGGAGGATTGTCTGGTAAAGGAAATCCTTGGAGCGAGTGGAAGGTTGACTTCTTCTTTTGGGGAGTGGGGCTTCTAGCAAGTCTCCTGACCCTAGCAATTTTGTATTTGATGTAAGAATGGCACCCTGATGTTTCAGGGTGTTTTTGCTTTTTAAAAAATATTGGTCAATTAAAGTCAAATTCCTTGACCTTTTTTGACTAATGTAGTATATTATGAACGTAAGGTAAATGAAAGCCTTACTAGAACACTTATTTAAAGTAAAATAGAAAGAGGTGGGGTCTATGTTTAATCTAGAAATCTTTAGAAGTAAAGATAGTCTACTCCTGCTTGAAAAAGAAAAACCAGAAATAGTACGTAGAGTAGCGATTTAGCTAGTCTAAATTTTTTAAAGAAAAAGTCAAAGATAGTCAATATCAGTAATAATAAATAACAAAAAGAGGTAAAGAATATGAACAACAACTTTAATAATTTTAACAACATGGATGATTTATTTAACCAATTGATGGGTGGTATGCGTGGATATAGTTCAGAAAACCGTCGTTACTTGATTAACGGCCGTGAAGTAACGCCTGAAGAGTTCGCTCACTATCGTGCAACGGGTCAATTGCCAGGAAATGCAGAAGCTGATGGACAAATGAAACAACAGTCTTCAGGTATGAAACAAGACGGTGTCCTTGCAAAACTAGGTCGAAACTTGACTGCAGAAGCACGTGAAGGTAAGTTAGATCCGGTTATTGGACGTAATAAAGAAATCCAAGAAACTTCTGAAATTCTTTCTCGTCGCACAAAGAATAATCCAGTTCTCGTCGGTGATGCTGGTGTTGGTAAAACTGCAGTAGTAGAAGGATTGGCCCAAGCTATCGTGAACGGCGACGTTCCTGCAGCAATCAAGAACAAAGAGATCATTTCTATTGATATTTCTGGACTTGAAGCTGGTACTCAATACCGTGGTAGCTTTGAAGAAAACATTCAAAACTTGGTAAACGAAGTCAAAGAAGCTGGAAATATTATCCTCTTCTTCGACGAAATTCACCAAATTCTTGGTGCTGGTAGCACAGGTGATGGTCAAGGATCTAAAGGTCTTGCTGATATCTTGAAACCAGCTCTTTCACGTGGAGAATTGACAGTGATTGGCGCAACTACTCAAGATGAATACCGTAATACTATCTTGAAAAATGCAGCCCTTGCTCGTCGTTTCAACGAAGTGAAGGTTAATGCTCCATCAGCAGAGGATACTTTTAAAATCCTTCAAGGAATTCGTGATCTCTATCAACAACACCACAATGTTATTTTGCCAGATGAAGTCTTAAAAGCTGCCGTTGATTATTCTGTTCAGTATATTCCTCAACGTAGCTTGCCAGATAAGGCTATCGACCTTGTCGATGTTACGGCGGCTCACTTGGCAGCTCAGCATCCAGTAACAGATGTTCATGCTGTTGAACGTGAAATTGAGGTAGAAAAAGACAAGCAAGAAAAAGCAGTTGAGGCAGAAGATTTTGAAGCAGCTCTAAACTATAAAACACGCATTGCAGAATTGGAAAAGAAAATCGAAAACCATACAGAAGATATGAAAGTGACTGCAAGTGTCAACGATGTGGCTGAATCTGTAGAACGTATGACGGGTATTCCAGTATCTCAAATGGGGGCTACGGACATCGAACGTTTGAAAGATATGGGTCATCGTTTGCAGACGAAAGTTATTGGTCAAGATAAGGCCGTTGAAGCAGTAGCAAAAGCTATCCGTCGTAACCGTGCTGGTTTTGATGAAGGTAACCGTCCAATCGGTAGCTTCCTCTTTGTAGGTCCTACTGGTGTCGGTAAGACTGAGTTGGCTAAACAATTGGCTCTTGATATGTTCGGAACGAAAGATGCTATCATCCGTTTGGACATGTCAGAATACAGCGACCGCACAGCCGTATCTAAATTGATTGGTACAACTGCAGGTTATGTTGGTTACGATGACAACAACAATACCTTGACAGAACGCGTCCGTCGCAATCCATACTCAATCGTCCTTCTCGACGAAATTGAAAAGGCTGACCCTCAAGTCATCACCCTTCTCCTTCAAGTTTTGGATGATGGTCGTTTGACAGATGGTCAAGGTAACACTGTCAACTTCAAGAATACGGTGATAATCGCAACTTCAAACGCAGGCTTTGGTTACGAAGCTAACTTGACAGAAGATGCTGATAAACCAGAATTGATGGATCGTTTGAAACCTTACTTCCGTCCAGAATTCCTTAACCGTTTCAATGCTGTCATCGAATTCTCACACTTGAGCAAAGAAGATCTTTCTAAGATTGTAGACCTTATGTTGGTTGAAGTTAACAAGACGCTTTCTAAGAAAGACATTGACTTGGCAGTGAGCGAAGCTGCTAAAGAATACATGACTGAGGAAGGCTACGATGAAGTCATGGGTGTTCGTCCACTCCGTCGTGTGGTTGAACAACAAATCCGTGACAAAGTCACAGATTTCCACTTGGATAACCTTGATGCTAAACACCTAGAAGCTGATATGGAAGATGGTGTTTTGGTCATTCGTGAAAAAGCCTAAGACAGAATTTTGAGCATAAAAAAGAAGGAGCCAGCTGAAAAACTGGTTCCTTTTTTGTGTTTAGATGACATGGCGTTCAAAGGCATCATCTGAAATCCCTTGTTCCAAGATGAGTTTTGCCCATTCTTTAGCAGAAAAGAGGCTGTGATCCTTGTAGTTTCCGCAAGATTCGATGGTTGTTCCAGGGACATCTTCCCAAGTGGTAGTTTCAGCGATTTCTTTCAGCGAATCCTTGATAACTGCTGCAATCTCAGCGCTAGTATGACGTCCCCACATAATCATGTGGAAGCCTGTACGGCACCCAAATGGTGAACAGTCAATCATGCCGTCAATGCGGGTACGGATGAGCTTGGCTAAGAGGTGCTCAATAGTGTGAAGGCCAGCGGTAGGGATAGAGTCTTCGTTTGGTTGCACTAAACGAATATCATAATTGGAGATGATGTCTCCCTTTGGTCCTGTTTCTTCCCCAATCAAGCGAACATAGGGTGCTTTAACAATGGTGTGGTCAAGTTCAAAACTTTCAACAATAACTTCTTTTGACATGGTAAATCCTTTCAGTTTTCTTCTTTCATTATAACATAAAGCCAGCTCTTGAGACAGAGAGAAAACCTCTCCGAGGGTGGAGAGGTTCAAATCTTTATTTACGATACAAGCGGTCGTATTGGTAGTAAGGATCAAAGGTTACGTTGATCCCTAGTTTACGAAGGACATTCTTGTCTTCATCGGTTAAGATGATGGTTGAGTGGGCTTCGCTTCCTTTGAGGTTGCCAAGTTCTTCCATAGCACGAGCAGCATCAGGATTTTCTGTAGCTGTGATAGCAAGTGCAATCAGGATTTCATTTGAATGAAGGCGTGGATTGCGGCTACCCAGATGATCGATTTTAAGACCTTGAATCGGTTTGACAACTTCAGGTTCGATTAGTTTTACTTCTTTAGCGATGTCAGCTGATTTCTTGATGGCGTTGATAAGAGCAGCGGCTGTAGGGCCAAAGAGCTCTGAGTTCTTACCTGTGACGATTTCCCCATTTGGCAATTCAAGGGATAGGGCTGGTCCGCCAGTTTCTTCAGCTTTTTGGCGTGCAGCAACAGCAACCTTACGGTCTGCTGGTGTGATACCGAGGTCATTCATAAGTAACTCAATTTTCTTGACAGCAGCTTCGCCAATTTTTTCGGCTTTAAAATCAAGGACCGTTTGATAGTAGCGGCGGATGATTTCTTGTTTAGAAGCTTCGATAGCAGCCTCATTATCTGTAATAGCGAAACCAACCATGTTGACACCCATGTCTGTCGGAGAAGCGTATGGAGATTCGCCAAGGATACGTTCTAACATGCGCTTGAGCACTGGGAAAATTTCGATATCACGGTTGTAGTTGACAGTGGTTTCTCCATAGGTTTGGAGATGGAAAGGGTCAATCATGTTGACATCATCAAGGTCAGCTGTAGCAGCCTCGTAGGCCAAATTGACTGGGTGATGAAGGGGAAGATTCCAAACTGGGAAGGTTTCAAATTTAGCGTAGCCAGACTTGATACCATTGATTTGGTCATGGTACATATTTGACATACAAGTTGCCAATTTTCCAGAACCAGGTCCAGGAGCAGTTACGACAATCAAGTTGCGACTAGTTTTGATGTAGTCATTTTTTCCCATTCCTTCTGGAGAAATGATATGATCCATATCTGTCGGATATCCTTTGATTGGATAGTGAAGATAAGAATCAATTCCGTTTTTCTCAAGTTGGTTGCGGAAGGCATCTGCAGCTGGTTGACCAGCGTACTGTGTGATGACAACGGAGCCAACAAAAATTCCTAATTCATTGAATTTGTCAATCAAACGAAGAACTTCTTGGTCATAAGAAATACCCAAGTCACCACGTGCTTTGGAATGCTCGATATTGCTAGCATTAATAGCAATCACAACCTCAACCTGCTCTTTCAATTCTTGTAAGAGCTTGATTTTGTTGTCAGGCTCATAACCAGGAAGGACACGAGCGGCGTGGAAATCTTCTAACATTTTGCCACCAAACTCCAAGTAGAGTTTGCCGTCAAATTGGTTAATACGCTCCAAAATGTGGTCGCGCTGTAGATTCAAATATTGTTCAGAACTAAAAGCTTGTTTTTTCATTTTTTTACCTCTGACCTCTATTATAATAAAAAAATGGAAGTTAGGAAACTATGGAGTTAAAAAAGGAATCAAAAAGATTAGGCAAACGCTTGCATAAAAATCTGAAAAGCGCTATCATAGACTGTAGATTATTAAAATAATGAGGTAAGAAGATGCAAGAAAAATGGTGGCACAATGCCGTAGTCTATCAAGTTTATCCTAAGAGCTTTATGGATAGCAACGGAGATGGAATTGGCGATTTGCCAGGAATTACCAGTAAGTTAGACTATCTAGCCAAGTTAGGAATTACAGCGATTTGGCTTTCTCCAGTTTATGACAGTCCTATGGATGATAATGGCTATGATATTGCTGATTATCAAGCGATTGCGGCTATTTTCGGGACCATGGAGGATATGGACCAACTGATCGCAGAAGCTAAGAAACGTGATATTCGTATCATCATGGACTTGGTGGTCAATCATACCTCAGATGAACATGCTTGGTTTGTCGAGGCCTGTGAAAATCCTAACAGCCCTGAACGTGACTACTATATTTGGCGGGATGAACCCAATGATTTGGATTCTATCTTTAGTGGTTCTGCTTGGGAATACGATGAAAAGTCAGGTCAATACTATCTCCACTTTTTCAGTAAGAAACAGCCTGATCTCAACTGGGAAAATGAAAAACTTCGCCAGAAAATTTATGAGATGATGAACTTCTGGATTGATAAAGGCATTGGCGGTTTCCGTATGGATGTTATCGACATGATTGGGAAAATTCCTGATGAGAAAGTAGTCAATAATGGTCCTATGCTCCACCCTTATCTCAAGGAGATGAATCAGGCGACCTTTGGAGATCAGGATCTCTTGACAGTAGGGGAAACATGGGGAGCAACGCCAGAGATTGCCAAGCTCTACTCGGATCCAAAGGGGCAAGAATTGTCTATGGTCTTCCATTTTGAACATATCGGTCTTCAGTATCAGGAAGGTCAGCCTAAATGGCATTATCAAAAAGAGCTGAATATCGCTAAGTTAAAAGAAATTTTTAACAAATGGCAGACAGAATTAGGAGTTGAGGACGGTTGGAATTCGCTCTTCTGGAACAATCATGACCTTCCTCGTATCGTCTCAATCTGGGGAAATGACCAAGAATACCGCGAAAAATCTGCCAAAGCCTTTGCAATCTTGCTTCATCTCATGAGAGGAACACCTTATATCTACCAAGGTGAGGAGATTGGGATGACCAACTATCCCTTTGAAACGCTGGACCAAGTAGAAGATATTGAATCCCTCAATTATGCGCGTGAAGCTCTTGAAAAAGGCGTTCCGATGGAAGAAATCATGGACAGTATCCGTGTCATTGGACGTGACAATGCCCGTACCCCTATGCAATGGGACGAGAGCAAAAACGCTGGTTTCTCAACAGGTAAACCTTGGTTGGCAGTCAACCCAAACTATCAAGCAATCAACGTTCAAGAAGCACTGGCAAATCCAGATTCTATTTTCTATACCTATCAGAAACTGGTTCAAATCCGTAAGGAGAACAGCTGGCTGATTCGAGCTGACTTTGAATTGCTTGATACAGCTGACAAGGTCTTTGCCTATATTCGTAAAGATGGCGACCGTCGTTTTCTAGTTGTGGCTAACTTGTCCAATGAAGAGCAAGACTTTGTAGTAGAAGGAAACGTCAAATCTATCTTGATTGAAAACACCGTGGCTCAGGAAGTCTTTGAAAAACAAATCTTAGCTCCATGGGATGCTTTCTGTGTGGAATTACTATAAACCTTTTTTACAGAAAAATCTAAAATTGAAATCGTATAAAAACAAGGGAGGACTGTATGAAAGGCAGAAATCCTTTGTTTTTTTATGACTAAAGTTTATAAACTTTCATTCTAGAAATTCAATTAACTTTACAAATTCCCACTATTTTGGTAAAATAAACCTATGTTATAAAAACTAACATAAAGGAGAAAGAAGATGACTACAAAAAAGCGTATCCTTAGTGCAGGTCTGACTGTTGCAGCTGCCTTGCTGTTAACTGCTTGCGGACAATCAGGTTCAGATACAAAAACTTACTCATCAACCTTTAGTGGAAACCCAACTACATTTAACTACTTATTAGACTACTACGCTGATAATACAGCTATTATTACTAACCTAGTTGATGGTTTGCTTGAAAATGACAACCACGGAAACCTAGTTCCATCTTTGGCAGAGGACTGGTCTGTTTCAAGCGACGGTCTGACTTATACCTATAAACTGAGAAAAGATGCCAAATGGTTTACGGCTGACGGTGAAGAGTATGCCCCAGTCAAGGCACAAGATTTTGTGACAGGTATCAAATACGCAGTGGATAATAAATCCCAGGCCATTGACTTGATTCAAAACTCAATCAAGGGCTTGAATGATTATATTACAGGAGCGGATTCTGACTTTTCTAAGGTTGGAGTGAAAGCCATTGATGACCATACTGTTGAGTATACTTTGGCGCGCCCAGAACCTTACTGGAACTCAAAAACAACCAACAGTATTCTTTTCCCAGTGAATGAAGAGTTTCTAAACTCAAAAGGGAAAGATTTTGGTACCCTATCTCCAGATAGCATTCTCTACAGCGGACCTTATTTGTTAAAAGATTTCACATCAAAATCATCGATCGAGTATGTGAAAAATCCGCATTATTATGATCATGACAAAGTATCGATTGAACACGTAAAATTGGCCTATTTTGATGGTTCAGACCAAGAATTGACCATCCGTAACTTTGAAAGTGGAGCTTATTCAATCGCAGGTGTTTATCCAAATAGTTCTAACTTTGCTAAGACCAAGGAGAAATATAAGGATAATATCGTCTATAGCTTGCAGGACAAGACTTCTTGGTATTTCAATTTTAACGTCAACCGTAAGGCCTACAATCACACTGCTAAAACAACAGATGAGCAGAAGAAGTCAACTGAGACAGCTGTTTTGAACAAGAACTTCCGCCAAGCGGTGAACTTTGCCTTGGACCGCACAGCCTATTCTGCTCAGTCAAATGGGGAAGAAGCGGCTAGCAAGACCCTTCGTAACACCCTAGTACCTCCTACATTTGTCCAAGTTGGAGACAAGACTTTTGGAGAAGTAGTCGCTTCTAAATTGGTCAACTATGGCACAGAATGGTCAGGTATTAACTTGGCAGATGCTCAGGATGCCTATTTTAACAAAGAAAAAGCCCAAGCAAAATTTGCGGAAGCTAAAAAAGAATTGGCAAGTCAAGGTGTGACTTTCCCTATTCACTTGGATGTAGCTGTTGATCAAACAAGTAAAAATGCTGTGACAGGCATGAACTCAGTTAAGCAGACCCTTGAGTCAGTTTTAGGTGCTGATAACATTGTCATTGATGTTCAGCAACTTTCAACAGATGATTTTAATAACGTAGCCTTCTTAGCACCAACACCAGCTGATCGAGACTATGATTTGAGCTTTGATGGTTGGGTAGGTGACTATCAGGATCCATCAACTTATCTCAATCCTTTCAATGCAGAGGATGGATTCTACCTCAAAATTTTTGGTCTAGATGCTCAAGAAGATAAAGCTAAGATTGCTAGCTTGGGGCTTGATACTTACACCAAGATGCTCAAAGATGCAGATAGTGAAAATAAAGATGTAGCAAAACGCTATGAAAAATATGCTGAAGCACAGGCTTGGATGATTGACAATTCTCTGATTATGTCAGCCATGTCAAGTGGTGGAACAGCATCTGTAACCAAAGTAACGCCATTTACAAGAGGGTACTCAATGGTCGGTATCAAGGGTGATGGCAATAACTACAAGTATATGAAACTGCAAAAAGATACTGTGACAATCAAACAGTTTGAAGAAGCTAAGACTAAATGGGAGCAAGAAAGTAAAAAAGCAATCGAAAAAGCTCAAAAAGAAGCAGAAAATCATGTCAAATAGATGAGCGAGGTTCCGTAAGGGACCTTGTTTTGATGTTTATATAGTAAATTTATTGATGTAATTGGTTGCAAGTCAAAAAGAATGTTTCGGAAAGAAGATGAGAACGCCTTACTTAAGCGGATGTAGGCCACAAGTGTAGTTTTTTATGATATAATAAAATGAAATAAAAATTGATAATAGAGGTATATCGTGAGTAGATCTTCGAAGCGAGCTCGTCAGGGTAAAACAAAAATATTGATTAGTTGGGGGTTGCTAGCTATCTATGCAATACTAGCAGTCTTTTTATTGTTTTTGATTTTCAAATACAATATGCTAGCCTTCCGATATCTGAACATAGTAGTTACCGTCCTAATTGTAGCCTTAGCCATCTTGTGCTTCTTTTTAATTCGGTCCAAGAAAGCTAAGAATCTAACGCTGATTTTATTACTACTTGGTATTTTGATTAATGGGACTTCCCTCTTTGCTGTAAGTCAGTTCATTGGCTTTAGCAGTCGCTTAAATGCGACATCGAACTATTCAAATTATTCGATGAGTATTGCGGTGTTAGCAGATAGTTCAATTGATAATATCAGTCAGGTAACCAGTGTAACGGGGCCGACTGGGACGGATAAGGATAATATCCAACAGTTGATGAATGATCTTAAGGCTAGTCAAAATAAGGAATTGACAGTCGAAGAAAGCAGATCCTATCTTGCGGCCTATAAGAGCTTGTTAGCTGGCGATACAAAGGCAATCATTCTAAACAGTGTCTTTGAAAACATTATCGAATCAGAATATCCTGACTATGCTTCAAAAATTAAGAAAATCTATACCAAAGAATTAACCAAGACGGTTGAAACTCCAAAAGATGTCAAGGGTGACAGTTTCAATGTTTATATCAGTGGAATTGATACTTATGGTCCAATCAGTTCGGTTTCTCGTTCGGATGTCAATATCATTATGACAGTGAATCGCGAAACGAAAAAGATTCTTTTGACAACGACCCCTCGTGATTCCTATGTTCCAATTGCAGATGGTGGCAACAACCAAAAAGATAAGTTGACCCATGCAGGTATTTATGGAGTAGATGCTTCCATTCATACCCTGGAAAATCTTTACGGTATTGACTTGAACTATTACGCTCGTTTGAATTTCACCTCTTTCTTGAAATTGATTGATTTACTTGGTGGAGTTGATGTCTATAATGATCAAGAGTTTACCGCTCATACAAATGGGAAGTTCTATCCTGTAGGGAAGGTTCATCTTGATTCGGAGCAAGCTTTGGGATTTGTACGTGAACGTTATTCCTTAGCTGATGGGGACCGAGATCGTGGCCGTAATCAGCAGAAGGTCATTGTCGCTATTTTGCAAAAGTTGACCTCTACAGAAGCTTTGAAAAATTATGACAGTATTATAAAGGGTCTACAAGATTCCGTGCAAACCAATATGCCGCTTGAAACCATGATGAACTTGGTCAATGCCCAACTTGAGAGTGGTGGAACTTATAAGATTAATTCGCAAGATCTTAAAGGAACAGGGCGTATGGATTTACCATCCTATGCCATGCCTGATAGCAACCTTTACATGATGGAGATAAGTGATAGCAGTTTAGAGTCGGTTAAGGCTGCAATCAATGATGTGATGGAAGGAAAATAAGACAAAATGATTGATATTCATTTGCATATCGTATTTAGTGTGGATGATGGTTTAAAATCTAAGCAAGAAAGCAAGGTCCTTTTGACAGAAGCCTATGGACAAGAAGTACGGATTTAAGATGTAAAATATACAATTGCTACAACAGCTTGTTAAAAATAAAAGGAGGGGGTTATGTACGATTATCTTGTCGTTGGTGCTGGTCTTTTTGGTGCAGTATTTGCCCATGAAGCAGCCCTAAAAGGAAAAAAAGTAAAAGTCATTGAAAAACGAGATCATATCGCGGGTAATATCTATACTCGTGAAGAGGAAGGAATTCAAGTTCATCAATATGGAGCTCATATCTTCCATACTTCTGACAAGGAGATTTGGGACTATGTAAATCAGTTTGCTGAGTTTAACCGTTACACAAACTCTCCAGTTGCAAATTATAAGGGAGAGATTTATAATCTTCCTTTTAATATGAATACCTTCAATAAACTTTGGGGAGTTGTGACGCCAGCAGAAGCACAGGCTAAGATTGATGAGCAACGTGCTGTTTTAAATGGCAAAACTCCTGAAAATTTGGAAGAACAGGCTATTTCTCTTGTAGGTACAGACATCTACGAAAAATTAATCAAAGATTATACAGAGAAACAGTGGGGCAAGCCAACTACGGAACTTCCAGCCTTTATCATTCGCCGTTTGCCAGTACGCCTGACCTATGATAACAACTATTTTAATGATACCTATCAAGGGATTCCAATAGGTGGTTACACTCAAATAGTTGAAAAAATGTTGGAACATGAAAATATTGATGTAGAAACAAATGTTGATTTCTTTGCTAATAAAGAACAATATCTGAAAGACTTCCCTAAGATTGTCTTTACTGGTATGATTGATGAATTCTTTGACTATAAGTTGGGTGAACTAGAGTACCGTAGTCTTCGTTTTGAAAATGAGACCTTGGATATGGAGAATTACCAAGGAAATGCAGTTGTCAACTATACAGATGCAGATACCCCATATACTCGCATTATTGAACACAAACATTTTGAGTTTGGGAATCAAGAAAAGACTATCATTACTAAAGAACATTCTAAAACATGGGAAAAAGGTGATGAGCCGTATTATCCAGTAAATAATGATCGTAATAATCATTTGTATAAATCATATAAAAAATTGGCAGATGAACAAGGGAATGTTATCTTTGGTGGTCGTTTAGGACACTATCGTTATTACGATATGCACCAAGTAATTGGAGCAGCTTTACAGTGTGTAAGAAATGAGTTAGATTAAACACCTAAAACTGTTCACCAGTTGCTTTTTAGAAATGTGATCAATAATTCCTTGACTACCTAATGTAGTTGAGGGATTTTTGATATTATTCATATTTTTGCGAAGTTGTTGTTTAAAAAATAATTTTCAAAAATTCTGAAAATTGTATTGACAGGACTTGAAAAAGAGTCTATAATGAATAAAAAAACAAAGGAGAAGACTATGAAAACAAGAAAAGTATTGGCTCTTGCGGGAGTAACTTTATTAGCAGCGGGTGTTTTAGCTGCTTGTTCAGGGGGCTCAGGCGCTAAAGGTGAGCAGACTTTTGCATTCACCTACGAGACCCACCCAGATAATCTCAACTATTTAACAACTGGTAAGGCAGCGACTGCTGATATTACTAGTAATGTAATTGATGGATTGCTTGAAAATGATAAATATGGGAACCTTATTCCCTCAATGGCAGAGGACTGGTCAGTTTCTAAGGATGGCTTGACTTATACTTATAAGATTCGTCAGGATGCCAAGTGGTATACATCTGAGGGAGAAGAGTATGCTCCTGTTAAGGCTCAAGATTTTGTGACAGGTCTTAAATATGCAACAGATAAGAAAGCAGAAGCCCTTTACTTGGTACAAGATTCAATCAAAGGACTAGATGCCTATGCTAAAGGGGAAATTAAAGATTTCTCTCAAGTTGGGATTAAAGCACTTGACGATCAAACAGTCCAATACACTTTGAACAAACCTGAAAGCTTTTGGAATTCTAAAACAACCATGGGTGTGCTTGCGCCAGTCAATGAAGAGTTTTTGAACTCAAAAGGGGATGATTTTGCCAAAGCTACGGATCCAAGTAGTATCTTGTACAATGGTCCTTATTTGTTGAAATCTATTGTGACCAAATCCTCTGTTGAATTTGCGAAAAATCCGAACTACTGGGATAAGGATAATGTGCATATTGACAAGATCAAATTGTCATTCTGGGATGGTCAAGATACCAGCAAACCAGCAGAAAACTTTAAAGATGGTAGCCTTACAGCAGCTCGTCTCTATCCAACAAGTGCAAGTTTTGCAGAACTTGAAAAAGAGCTGAAAGACAATATTGTCTATACTCAACAAGACTCTGTTACGTATCTAGTTGGTACAAATATTGACCGCCAATCTTATAAATACACATCTAAGACCAGCGAAGAACAAAAAACATCTACTAAAAAAGCTCTCTTAAACAAGGATTTCCGTCAGGCTATTGCTTTCGGATTTGACCGTACAGCCTATGCCTCTCAGTTGAATGGAGAAACTGGAGCAAGCAAAATCTTACGTAATCTCTTTGTTCCACCAACATTTGTTCAAGCAGATGGTAAAAACTTTGGCGATATGGTCAAAGAAAAATTGGTCACTTATGGGGATGAATGGAAGGATGTTAATCTTGCAGATTCTCAGGATGGCCTTTACAATCCAGAGAAAGCCAAGGCCGAATTTGCTAAAGCTAAATCAGCCTTACAAGCAGAAGGGGTCCAATTCCCAATTCACCTAGATATGCCTGTTGACCAAACAGCAACTACAAAAGTTCAGCGCGTCCAATCTATGAAACAATCATTGGAAGCGACTTTAGGAACTGATAATGTCATTATTGATATTCAACAACTACAAAAAGACGAAGTAAACAATATTACATATTTTGCTGAAAATGCTGCTGGCGAAGACTGGGATTTATCAGATAATGTCGGTTGGGGTCCAGACTTTGCCGATCCATCAACTTACCTTGATATCATCAAACCATCTGTAGGAGAAAGTACTAAAACATATTTAGGATTTGACTCAGGGAAAGATAATGTAGCTGCTAAAAAAGTAGGTCTATATGACTACGAGAAATTGGTTACTGAAGCTGGTGATGAGGCTACAGATGTTGCTAAACGATATGATAAATACGCTGCAGCTCAAGCTTGGTTGACAGATAGTGCTTTGATTATTCCAACTACATCTCGTACAGGGCGTCCAATCTTGTCTAAGATGGTACCATTTACAATACCGTTTGCATTGTCAGGAAACAAAGGGACAAGTGAACCTCTCTTGTATAAATACCTTGAACTTCAAGACAAGGCAGTCACTGCAGATGAATACCAAAAAGCCCAAGATAAATGGATGAAAGAAAAACAAGAGTCCAATAAAAAAGCGCAAGAAGAGCTCGCAAAACATGTGAAATAAGATAAAAAAGAAGTTAGTTGTTCGCTAACTTCTTTTGGTTTATCGAAAATGAATTGAAACCTATCCTCATTTTCAAAGATTATGAAGCCAATTTTTGTTAGAAAAAATCCTGAGTTTTGAAACTCAGGATTTTCTTTTTACTGTTGTGGTTGCTGTTGAACTTGTGGATTTTGTGGTGCTGGTTGTACTGGCTGTGTTGGCTGAACAGCCTGACCAGCTTGTCCTTGATTAGGGTCAGTTGCTGGAGCATTATTTGGTTGTTGACCAACCGTAGTACTTGCCTGTGTAGTTGAACTTTCAGCGGTTGTGCTTGGAGTTTCTACTGTTTGTGTTTGTTGTGTAGCTGGATTATTCCATGCGTTCTTCGCGTTGTTTTGGAAGACGAATTCTCCATTTCGATACAAGCCATCTGGCATTGTCCAGTCTCCAGGATGGTCATCTTCAGAAAGGTAAGTTATCATTGAACGGTAGACCTTACCAGCCACAAGGAAACCATCTCCGATGATTGGAGTTAGACGATTTGAGTATCCTGTCCAAACAGCCATTGCATATTTGCGGGTATATCCTACAAACATTTCATCTGGGGCTACGTAGCCAGTGTTCTTGATATACTTTTCAATTTCGTCGTCAGTATAGTTAGAAGTACCTGTCTTACCTGCTTGTGGAAGCCATGGTAGGTAGGCACCACGTCCGGTACCGTATACTAGGACTGTTTTCATCATTTCAGTCATCATATAGGCAGTAGTTTCTTTCATAGCTCGTGTGCCGGTATCAGAAAATTCTTTTTCACTACCGTCACTAAAGACGATTTTATTGATGTACATTGGCTTGTGGTAAATACCACCATTAGCAAAAGCAGCGTAGGCAGCAGCCATTTTTTCACTACTTGCACCGTATTTTTTGTTGGATTCAGTTGTATTACTTGAAATGGCGTTTGCATAATGCATGCTTGGATAATCGATACCAAGACCATTAAGGAAGGTTTTAGCCTTATCTAGACCGACCTTATTCAAAGTCTCAACGGCTGTGACATTACGTGACTGTTGAAGTGCATACTGGACAGTAATGTTTCCAAAGTAGCCATGATCCCAGTTGTAGACTGGAGTATCAGTACCAGGATAGTTATAAGGAACATCATGAACAATAGATGCAGTAGAGTCATAGACTCCATATTCTAAAGCGGGAGCATAATCAGTGATGGGTTTCATTGATGATCCCCAGTCACGATTGGTCTCCACAGCCTGGTTGGTGCCGAAAGATACGTTACTTGATTGGTGACGGGCACCTAACTGAGCAATGACTTTACCATTTGTTACATCAACGATAGTAGAAGCTACTTGAAGTTCATCATCTGGATAAGCGACATACTCATCTGTGTTATAAACATCCCAAAGTCGCTGCTGAACATCTTTGTCGACATTAGTATAGACTTCCATACCTGTGGTAAGAAGGTTGTAACCAGTTTCTTGTTCAACTTGGTCGATTACTTCTTTGAGGTAGTTGTCCATATAAGCTGGATAACTATTGGCTGACTTCAAACTTTGGAGACCGTCAGTGACGGGAGTATTAATAGCTTTTTCATAATCTTCTGCACTAATGTATTTTTGCCCTTTCATTTCTGAAAGTACCAAGTTACGACGCTCTAGAGCAGCTTCTGGATGGGAATAAGGATCATATTGGTTTGGAGCTTGAGGCATTCCAGCCAAGAGTGCTAACTGTGGCAAGCTTAAGTCCTTCAAGTCTTTTCCATAGTAATTTTGGGCTGCGGTTTGCATTCCGTAGTTACCGTTGGACATGTAGACTTTATTGATGTAATAGGTCAGGATTTCTTGCTTGGTTGCTTTTTGCTCTAGTTGAACGGCTAGCCAAGCTTCTTGAGCTTTACGTGACAAGGTTTGATCAGCAGTTGAAGTAGAAAAATAAGTCAATTTAATTAATTGTTGTGTCAAGGTTGAGGCACCTTGTAGACCTCCTCCTTGTAGATTTCTCAATGCTGCCCCCATGATACGAATAGTATCAACACCTCTATGATCAAAGAAACGGTGGTCTTCGATAGACACAATTGCCTTGACTAAGTCAGTAGGAATTTCATTTGCCTGAGCATTTACGCGACGTTCAGATCCAAGGTCAGCAATCAGTTCGTTTTTGTTGTCATAAATCTTGCTAGAGGTTGTCGCAACTAATTTACTTTCAGATAAGGCTGGAGCCTTGCTAACAAAGTAGAGGAAGGCACCTCCACCTAATAGAAATAATGCGATAAATAAGGTAAGAAATGTAATTCCAATATACTTTAAGAATCGCAGAATAGTTTGTTTGTTCATCTTGTTTTACCACCTAGTAAATGTTCTTTGATAATATCTAGATAGGGAATTTGAGGGAAAGCTCCTTGCTTTACTAAATATCCGTATTCTTTGATATATCCAAGTGGCATTGATTTTTGGCCCTTATCTTGATGATAAAAGCGAATCAAATCAAGTGCCGGCAACAAATAAGTTTCTTGTTGAGAAGAAAAATGAAGTAGTACGAAGCAAATCCCCTGCTGTTTTAGAACTTGTTCCATATGTTGAATCTGGTGAAGATGGAAGTTTTTCATTGGGATAGCATTCTTTTGTCGTGTTTCCTTGGCTTCAAAGTCAATGTAATGTCCTCTATACACGCCAGAGTAATCTGTTGTGGAAGCTTGTCTAAAATAGGCTTCTACAATTTTGGCTCGACTACGTTGAGGATAGTCTACTCGAACGATCTGAACAGGCGTTGGCTTTTTATGGATAACTGCCATGCCATGCGTAAGATAGTAGTCGTTTGTGGCGTTGATCATCTTTTCAAAAGTCATTCCTCGATTTGCGAAATTTTTTGGTTGAGAAATGGATGTTTGGCTTTTTTTTGATGAAATTTTATGAGGATAGTTGACCATATTTCTCCTTATTGGTACAATAACATCACTCTATTATACCATAAAAATAGAAAGAAAGGTGTAAAAATGACTACAGCTTTAATTATGGGATATTCTAATTTTGACTTGGGTTTGTTTTCTGACAAGGATCCTCGTCTTAAATTGATTAAAAAAGCGATACGTAGGGATTTAGAAGCTATGGCAGAAGATGGGGTGACTTGGCTTGTATTTACAGGGACTTTGGGCTTTGAATATTGGGTTTTAGAGGTTGCTCAGGAAATGAAGACCGAATACGGTTTCCAGTTGGCCACCATTTTTGCTTTTGAAACCCATGGGGAAAATTGGAATGAAGGCAATCAGATGAAACTGAGCCAATTTAAGCAGGTCGATTTTGTCAAATATGCCTATCCTAAATATGAACATATGGGGCAACTACGAGACTACCAACGATTTTTGCTGGAAAATACTGATTTAGCTTATTTTTTCTATGACCCAGAAAATGAGACCAAATTAAAATTTATAGACAATTTGATGAAAAATCAGGAAGGTTATCGCATAAAAAGGTTAACGTTTGAAGACTTAAATGAGTTAGTAGAAAATTTTTCTGAAAAGTAAGCCTTTGACCTTGATTTTTGTTTGCCTTTTTTTATATAATAATACTATTAGAAACCGAGAATGGAGAGAGAGATGGCAGGTATTATTTTTTCAGCGAAAGATATTTTCGAGCAAGAGTTTGGACGTGAAGTCCGTGGGTATAGTAAGGTTGAAGTTGATGAATTTTTGGACGATGTCATCAAGGACTATGAAACTTATGCTGCCTTAGTCAAGTCTCTCCGTCAAGAAATTGCAGAGTTGAAGGAAGAATTGTCTCGCAAACCTGAATCTGCACCGGTTCAAGCAGAACCACTTGAAATGACAGCAACAACTTCTATGACGAATTTTGATATTTTGAAACGCTTGAATCGTCTTGAAAAAGAAGTGTTTGGTAAACAAATTTTAGATAACTCAGATTTCTAAGTAGTGATTTGAGGTGTGCAATTTTTGGATAATCGCGTGAGGAGAGTTGCTTCTCATGAGGAAAGTCCATGCTAGCACAGGCTGTGATGCCTGTAGTGTTTGTGCTAGGCGAAACCATAAGCCTAGGGACGAGAAATCGTTACGGCAGTTGAAATGGCTAAGTCCTTGGATAGGCCAGAGTAGGCTTGAAAGTGCCACAGTGACGGAGTCTTTCTGGAAACGGAGAGAGTGGAACGCGGTAAACCCCTCAAGCTAGCAACCCAAATTTTGGTCGGGGCATGGAGTACGCGGAAACGAACGTAGTATTCTGACTGCTATCAGCTAGAGCTGTTAGTGGTAGACAGATGATTATCGAAGGAAGTGGTCCTAGTCACTTCTGGAACAAAACATGGCTTATAGAAAATTGCATATAGGTTGGGGCTGAGAAATTTTCTCAACCTCATTTTTTAAAGTGGACATATAGAAAGGTCTTGCAAGACTGTAACATGAAAAAAGAATTTAATTTAATTGCAACTGTGGCAGCAGGTCTTGAAGCTGTCGTTGGTCGTGAAGTGCGAGAGTTGGGTTACGATTGTCAGGTTGAAAATGGACGTGTTCGTTTTCAAGGAGATGTTAGAGCCATTATCGAAACCAACCTCTGGCTTCGGGCAGCAGACCGTATCAAAATTATCGTAGGAACGTTCCCAGCTAAGACTTTTGAAGAGCTCTTTCAGGGAGTTTTCACTCTAGATTGGGAAAATTATTTACCACTTGGGGCTCGTTTTCCGATTTCGAAAGCAAAATGTGTTAAATCTAAACTTCACAATGAGCCCAGTGTGCAGGCTATTTCAAAGAAGGCTGTTGTTAAGAAGTTGCAAAAACATTATGCTCGTCCAGAAGGCGTTCCTCTGATGGAAACTGGTCCTGAGTTTAAAATTGAGGTCTCTATTCTGAAAGACATAGCAACTGTCATGATTGATACGACAGGGGCTAGCCTCTTTAAACGCGGTTATCGTACCGAAAAAGGTGGGGCTCCTATCAAGGAAAATATGGCGGCAGCTATTTTGCAACTCTCTAACTGGTATCCAGACAAGCCCTTGATTGATCCAACCTGTGGTTCAGGAACTTTCTGTATCGAGGCAGTTATGATTGCCAGAAAGATGGCTCCAGGGCTTCGTCGCTCCTTTGCTTTTGAGGAATGGAACTGGATTAGCGATCGTTTGATCCAAGAAGTACGCACTGAAGCAGCTAAGAAAGTGGATCGTGAACTGGAACTGGATATCATGGGTTGTGATATCGATGCACGTATGGTGGAAATTGCTAAGGCTAATGCTCAGGCAGCAGGGGTTGCAGGAGATATTACCTTTAAGCAGATGCGCGTGCAGGATTTACGTTCTGATAAAATCAATGGAGTGATTATCTCTAACCCACCTTATGGTGAACGCTTGTCAGATGATGCAGGAGTTACCAAGCTTTATGCTGAAATGGGTCAAGTATTTGCACCGCTGAAAACGTGGAGCAAGTTTATCCTAACTAGTGATGAAGCCTTTGAGACCAAATACGGTAGTCAGGCAGATAAGAAACGTAAGTTGTACAACGGAACCTTGAAAGTGGATCTGTATCAATATTTTGGTCAGCGTGTTAAACGCCAAGAGGTAAAATAGAAAGGTTATACTCATGAGTAAGAAAAGACGGAATCGTCATAAAAAAGAAAACCAAGAACCGCGATTTGATTTTGATGAAGCAAAAGAGTTAACAGTTGGTCAAGCTATTCGTAAAAATGAAGAAGTGGAAGCAGGAGTCTTGCCTGAAGATTCCATTTTGGACAAGTATGTCAAGCAACACAAAGATGAAATCGAAGCAGATAAGTTTGCGACTCGCCAATACAAAAAAGAGGAGTTAATCGAAACACAGAGTCTGGATGACTTGATTCAAGAGGTGCGTGAAGCTGTAGAGGAGTCAGAAGCCTATTCAGAGGAAGTTCTATCGTCTGAAGCTATCTTACCTCCACTGCCTCTGGACGATGAGGATAAAGACTGGGATCCTATAGTACTAGAGGATGAAAATTCAGCAGAAATGACTGGGGAAGTGGAAGAGGAGAAAAAACTTTCTCGTCTGGATCAAGAGGACCCAGAAAAGAAAAGTAAAAAAGGTTTTGTTTTGACCACTTTGGCGCTCGTATCAGTGGTTATCTGTGTCAGTGCTTATTATGTTTATCGTCAAGTGAATCGCTCGACCAAGGAAATTCAGACTTCTCAATCAGCGTCTAGTGAGCAGAATATTCAGCCGATTTTAGAAGATTTTAATAGTCAATACGATGCCTTTTATACAGATAGCAATAAAACGGCTTTGAAAAATAGCCAGTTTGATAAGCTGAGACAACTTAAAACCTTGCTTGATAAGTTGGAAGGTAGCCGTGAATATACGCTTGCAAAATCTAAGTATGATAGCCTAGCAACTCAAATCAAGGCTATTCAAGATGTCAATGCTCAATTTGAGAAGCCAGCTATTGTGGATGGTGTCTTGGATACCAATGCTAAAGCCAAATCGGATGCTAAATTTACAGATATTAAAACTGGAAATACGGAGCTTGATAAAGTTCTAGATAAGGCTATCAGCCTTGGTAAGAGCCAGCAAACAAGTGCTTCAAGCTCAAGTTCAAGTGAAACTAGCAGCTCAAGTTCTCGTCAAGCAAGTGAAAATACTACTAGTGAAACAAGCCCAAGTAGTTCAAATACTGCCTCAACTGAAACTAGAAGTACCCGCAGTGAAGTCAATATGGGTGTATCAAGTGCAGGAGTTGCTGTTCAAAGAAGTGCCAGTCGTGTTTCTTATAACCAGTCTGCTATTGATGATAGCAATAATTCTGCCTGGGATTTTGCGGATGGCGTCTTGGAACAAATTCTAGCGACTTCACGTTCACGTGGTTATATCACAGGTAATCAATATATACTTGAACGTGTTAATATCGTTAATGGCAATGGTTATTACAACCTCTATAAGCCAGATGGAACCTATCTCTTTACCCTTAACTGTAAGACAGGCTACTTTGTTGGAAATGGTTCTGGACATGCGGATGACTTGGACTACTAAGCAGTCGTTACAAAATTCTTTCTTTTCAAAAGTAAAAATGATAAAATAAAACAAATCAAACAAGAGGAGTGTCAAATGACAAAAGCTAACTTTGGTGTTGTTGGTATGGCCGTAATGGGTCGTAACCTTGCCCTTAATATTGAATCTCGTGGTTACACAGTTGCTATTTACAACCGTAGTAAAGAAAAAACTGAAGATGTAATTGCTTGCCATCCTGAAAAGAACTTTGTACCAAGCTATGACGTTGAAAGTTTTGTAAACTCAATCGAAAAACCTCGTCGTATCATGCTCATGGTTCAAGCTGGACCTGGTACAGATGCTACTATCCAAGCCCTTCTTCCACACCTTGACAAAGGTGATATCTTGATTGACGGAGGAAACACTTTCTACAAAGATACAATCCGTCGTAATGAAGAATTGGCAAACTCAGGTATCAACTTTATCGGTACTGGGGTTTCTGGTGGTGAAAAAGGAGCCCTTGAAGGTCCTTCTATCATGCCTGGTGGACAAAAAGAGGCCTACGAATTGGTTGCGGATGTTCTTGAAGAAATCTCAGCTAAAGCACCAGAAGATGGCAAACCATGTGTGACTTATATCGGTCCTGATGGAGCTGGTCACTATGTGAAAATGGTTCACAACGGTATCGAGTATGGTGATATGCAATTGATCGCAGAAAGTTATGACTTGATGCAACACTTGCTAGGCCTTTCAGCAGAAGATATGGCTGAAATCTTTACTGAGTGGAACAAGGGTGAATTGGACAGCTACTTGATAGAAATCACAGCTGATATCTTGAGTCGTAAAGACGATGAAGGCCAAGACGGACCAATCGTAGACTACATCCTTGACGCTGCAGGCAACAAGGGAACTGGTAAATGGACTAGCCAATCATCACTTGACCTTGGTGTGCCATTGTCACTCATCACTGAGTCAGTATTTGCTCGCTACATTTCAACTTACAAAGAAGAACGTGTGCATGCAAGCAAGGTTCTTCCAAAACCAGCTGCCTTCAAATTTGAAGGAGACAAGGCTGAGTTGATTGAAAAGATCCGTCAAGCCCTTTACTTCTCAAAAATCATTTCATACGCACAAGGTTTTGCGCAATTGCGTGTAGCTTCTAAAGAAAACAACTGGAACTTGCCATTTGCAGATATTGCATCTATCTGGCGTGATGGCTGTATCATCCGTTCTCGTTTCTTGCAAAAGATTACAGATGCTTACAACCGTGATGCAGACCTTGCTAACCTTCTTTTAGATGAATACTTCTTGGATGTCACTGCTAAGTACCAACAAGCAGTGCGTGATATCGTAGCTCTTGCGGTTCAAGCTGGTGTACCAGTACCAACCTTCTCAGCAGCTATTACTTACTTTGATAGCTACCGTTCAGCTGACCTTCCAGCTAACTTGATCCAAGCACAACGTGACTACTTTGGTGCCCACACTTACCAACGTAAAGACAAAGAAGGAACATTCCACTACTCTTGGTATGACGAAAAATAAGTAGGTCTGCCATGGGGAAACGGATTTTATTACTTGAGAAAGAACGAAATCTAGCTCATTTTTTAAGTTTGGAACTCCAAAAAGAGCAATACCGAGTTGATCAGGTTGAGGAGGGGCAAAAGGCCCTCTCCATGGCTCTTCAGACAGACTATGACTTGATTTTATTGAATGCTCGTCTGGGGGATATGACAGCCCAGGATTTTGCAGACAAGCTGAGTCGGACTAAGCCAGCCTCAGTCATCATGGTCTTGGACCATCGCGAAGAATTGCAAGATCAGATTGAGGCAATCCAACGCTTTGCCGTTTCTTACATCTATAAGCCGGTTATTATTGACAATTTGGTGGCCCGTATTTCAGCGATTTTCCGAGGTCGGGACTTTATCGACCAACACTGTAGTCAGATGAAGGTTCCAACGTCTTATCGCAATCTGCGTATGGATGTAGAACATCATACCGTTTATCGTGGCGAAGAGATGATTGCTCTGACCCGTCGTGAGTATGACCTCTTGGCTACTCTTATGGGAAGCAAGAAAGTTCTGACTCGTGAGCAGTTATTGGAAAGTGTCTGGAAGTATGAAAGTGCGACCGAAACAAATATCGTGGATGTCTATATCCGTTATCTACGTAGCAAGCTTGATGTAAAAGGTCAAAAAAGCTACATTAAAACCGTGCGTGGTGTCGGTTACACCATGCAAGAATAGAAAAGCAGTTGCAGTTATGTAACTGCTTTTTTGAGGGGTGTTCTATATATTGACATGCGATTTTGTATTTGCTACAATCAGCTATGGAGGATAGGTCTAATGAAAATCATAAAAAAATTGATGCAAATTACATTAGCAGTCTTTTTCTTCGGTTTGCTAGCAACAAGTGCAGTACTGGCGGATACTACAGGTGGACAGTTTGTTGATAAAGATAATAGAAAATATTATATAAAAGATGACCATAAAGCAATCTATTGGCATAAAATAGACGGTAAAACCTACTATTTTGGTGATAGTGGAGAAATGGTAGTTGGTTGGCAATACTTAGAAATCCCTGGGACAGGTTATCGTGATGATTTATTTGATAATCGACCAGTTTTTGAAATTGCCCTTCAACCGAAGTGGTACTACTTTGGACAAGATGGTGTCCTACAAGAATTTGTTGGATGGAAACAATTAGAAGTTAAGGATTCGTTAAATGTTGGTAAAAAACATGGTGAGAGCTTTGAAGGCTCAGAAGTTCTTAAATTAGCAAATTATTACTTTGCTCAAGACCATTCTTTAAAAACAGGTTGGCTTTATGATCAGTCTAACTGGTATTACCTAGCAAAAATAGGTTCTTTAGGAAAAGACTACCTTGGTGGTGAAAGACGTGCTGGCTGGACCAATGATAACTCAACTTGGTACTATTTAGATCCAACAACTGGTATCATGCAAACTGGTTGGAAACAACTTGGCAATAAGTGGTACTACCTCCGTTCATCAGGAGCAATGGCAACTGGTTGGTATCAGGAAGGCTCAACTTGGTATTATTTAGACGAGCCAAATGGCAATATGAAAACTGGCTGGCAATACCTCGGTAACAAGTGGTATTATCTCCGTTCATCAGGAGCTATGGTCACTGGTTGGTTCCAGGTCCATGGCAAATGGTACTACGCTTATAGTTCAGGTGCTTTGGCAGTGAATACGACTGTAGATGGCTATTCTGTCAACTATAATGGCGAATGGGTTCAATAATGAAAGAGGCGATTGTGAAGGAAACAATCGCTTTTTTTGTGAAAATATAATAAAATAGATAGGAGAGAATAAATACTTGTAGGAAAAATAATACTCTTCGAAAATCAAATTCAAACCACGTCAGCGTCGCCTTACCGTACTCAAGTACAGCCTGCGGCTAGCTTCCTAGTTTGCTTTTTGATTTTCATTGAGTATGAGACGACTTTTTCGTCTAGTAAAAGGATAACATGACAAAAAAGGTTGGTGTCGGTCAGGCACATAGTAAGATTATTTTAATAGGGGAGCATGCGGTCGTTTACGGCTATCCTGCTATTTCCTTGCCTCTTTTGGAGGTGGAGGTGACTTGTAAGGTAGTTCCTGCTGACAGACCTTGGCGCCTTTATGAGGAAGATACCTTGTCCATGGCAGTTTATGCTTCGTTGGAGTATTTGGATATCAAAGAAGCCTGCATTCGTTGCGAGATTGACTCGGCTATCCCTGAGAAACGGGGAATGGGTTCGTCAGCGGCTATCAGCATAGCGGCCATTCGTGCGGTATTTGACTACTATCAAGTCGACCTGCCTCATGATGTACTAGAAATCTTGGTCAATCGGGCTGAGATGATTGCCCATATGAATCCTAGTGGTTTGGATGCTAAGACCTGTCTCAGTGACCAACCTATTCGCTTTATTAAGAACGTAGGATTTACAGAGCTTGAGATGAACTTATCCGCCTATTTGGTGATTGCCGATACCGGCGTTTATGGTCACACTCGTGAAGCCATCCAAGTGGTTCAAAGTAAGGGGAAAGATGCCCTACCGTTTTTGCATACCTTGGGAGAATTGACCCAGCAGGCAGAGGATGCGATTTCACAAAAAGATGCTGAAGGATTGGGACAAATCCTCAGTCAAGCGCATTTACATTTAAAAGAAATTGGGGTCAGTAGCCCTGAGGCAGACCATCTGGTAGAAACGGCTCTTAACCATGGTGCTCTGGGTGCCAAGATGAGTGGTGGTGGGCTTGGAGGCTGTATCATAGCCTTGGCAGACAATTTGACACACGCACAAGAACTAGCAGAAAGATTAGAAGAGAAAGGAGCTGTTCAGACATGGATAGAGAGCCTGTAACAGTACGTTCCTACGCAAATATTGCTATTATCAAATATTGGGGAAAGAAAAAAGAAAAAGAGATGGTGCCTGCTACTAGCAGTATCTCTCTGACTTTGGAAAATATGTACACGGAGACGACTTTGTCGCCGCTACCGACGGATGCGATGGCTGATGCATTTTATATCAATGGTCAGTTACAAAATGAGGCGGAGCATGCTAAGATGAGTAAGATTATTGACCGTTACCGTCCAGCTGGTGAGGGCTTTGTCCGTATTGATACTCAGAACAATATGCCTACCGCGGCGGGTCTGTCCTCAAGTTCTAGTGGTTTGTCCGCCCTGGTCAAGGCTTGTAATGCTTATTTCAAGCTTGGATTGGATAGAAGTCAGTTAGCGCAGGAGGCTAAGTTTGCTTCAGGCTCTTCTTCTCGGAGTTTTTATGGACCGCTAGGAGCCTGGGACAAGGATAGTGGAGAAATTTACCCTGTAGAGACAGACTTGAAACTAGCTATGATTATGTTGGTGCTAGAGGATAAGAAAAAACCAATCTCTAGCCGTGACGGGATGAAACTCTGTGTGGAAACTTCGACGACTTTTGACGACTGGGTACGTCAGTCTGAGAAGGATTATCAGGATATGCTGGTTTATCTCAAGGAAAATGACTTTGCCAAGGTTGGGGAGTTAACGGAGGAAAATGCCCTAGCTATGCACGCTACGACCAAAACAGCATCACCAGCCTTTTCTTATCTGACGGATGCGTCTTATGAAGCCATGGACTTTGTTCGCCAGCTACGTGAGCAAGGAGAGGCTTGTTACTTTACTATGGATGCTGGTCCCAATGTCAAGGTCCTCTGTCAGGAGAAAGACTTGGAGCATTTATCAGAAATCTTCGGTCAACGTTATCGCTTGATTGTGTCAAAAACAAAGGATTTGAGCCAAGATGATTGCTGTTAAAACTTGCGGAAAGCTCTATTGGGCAGGTGAATATGCTGTTTTAGAGCCAGGGCAGTTGGCCTTGATAAAGGCCATTCCCATCTATATGAAGGGCGAGATTGCTTTTTCTGATAGTTACCGTATCTACTCAGATATGTTTGGTTTCGCAGTGGATTTGACGCCGAATCCTGACTACAGCTTGTTTCAAGAAACGATTGCTTTAGTGGAAGATTTCCTGATTTATCGAGGTCAAACTTTAAAACCTTTTTCTCTAGAAATCCGAGGAAAAATGGAACGAGAAGGGAAAAAGTTTGGTTTAGGTTCTAGTGGCAGCGTCGTTGTCTTGGTTGTCAAAGCTCTGCTAGCTCTATATAATCTTTCTGTTAATCAGGGCCTCTTATTCAAGCTGGCTAGTGCTGTCTTGCTCAAGCGCGGAGACAATGGTTCTATGGGGGACCTTGCCTGTATTGTGGCAGAGGAATTGGTTCTTTACCAGTCATTTAATCGCCAGAAGGTGGCTACTTGGTTGGAAGAAGAAAACTTAGCGACTGTTTTAGAGCGTGATTGGGGCTTTTCAATCTCACACGTACAACCTGCCCTAGAATGTGATTTCCTAGTGGGATGGACCAAGGAAGTGGCTGTATCGAGTCACATGGTCCAGCAAATCAAGCAAAACATCAATCAGAATTTTTTAAGTTCCTCAAAAGCAATGGTAGCTACTTTGGTAGAATCCTTGGAGCAAGGAAAAGCCGAAAAAGTGATCGAGCAAGTAGAAGTAGCCAGCAAGCTCTTAGAAGGCTTGAGCGCAGATATTTACACGCCTTCGCTTAGACAGCTGAAAGAAGCCAGTCAAGATTTGCAGGCTGTTGCCAAGAGTAGTGGCGCTGGTGGTGGTGATTGTGGTATTGCCTTGAGTTTTGATGAGCAATCAACTGAAACCCTAAAAAACCGTTGGGCCGATCTGGGGATTGAGCTCTTATACCAAGAAAGGATAGGACATGACGACAAATCGTAAGGACGAGCATATCCGCTATGCCCTTGAGCAGAAAAGTTCCTATAATAGCTTTGATGAGGTGGAGTTGATTCATTCTTCCTTGCCTCTTTACGATCTGGATGAAATCGATCTGTCGACAGAATTTGCTGGTCGAAAGTGGGATTTTCCTTTTTATATCAATGCCATGACAGGTGGAAGCGATAAGGGAAGAGAAATAAATCAAAAGCTGGCTCAGGTGGCGGAAGCCTGTGGGATTTTATTTGTAACGGGCTCTTATAGTGCGGCTCTCAAAGATCCATCAGATGCCTCTTTTTCTGTCAAGTATGATCATCCAAATCTCCTTCTTGGAACCAATATTGGATTAGACAAGCCTGTTGAGTTGGGACTTCGGACTGTAGAAGAGATGAATCCTCTTCTCCTGCAGGTGCATGTCAATGTTATGCAGGAGTTGCTCATGCCCGAGGGAGAAAGAAAGTTCAGAAACTGGCAATCGCATCTAGCAGATTATAGCAAGCAAATCCCCGTTCCGATTGTCCTAAAGGAAGTGGGCTTTGGAATGGATGTGAAGAGCATCGAAAGAGCCTATGAACTGGGTGTTCGTACAGTGGATATATCAGGTCGTGGTGGTACCAGCTTTGCTTATATCGAAAACCGCCGCAGTGGCCAACGTGATTACCTCAATCAATGGGGACAGTCTACTATGCAAGCCCTTCTCAATGCTCAAGAATGGAAAGACAAGGTCGAACTCTTGATCAGTGGAGGCGTTCGAAATCCGCTGGATATGATTAAGTGCTTGGTCTTTGGAGCCAAGGCTGTAGGACTGTCTCGAACGGTTCTAGAATTGGTTGAAAGCTACACAGTTGAAGAAGTGATTGGCATTGTCCAAGGCTGGAAAGATGATCTACGCTTGATCATGTGTGCCCTTAATTGTGCCACCATAGCAGATCTGCAAAAAGTAGACTATCTTCTTTATGGAAAATTAAAAGAAGCAAAAGATCAGATGAAAAAGGCGTAACCACCGCCTTTTTTCCATCTTTAGACTGAGGTGACTTTTTTGAATTGTGATAAAATAGAAGGGAGAGGATGAACCTATGAGAAAATTTAAAATCTTTTTATTTATCGAAGCCTGTCTTTTGACAGGAGCTCTGATTTTGATGGTATCAGAGCATTTTTCGCGTTTTCTGCTGATTTTATTCCTCTTTTTGCTTTTGATTCGCTATTACACTGGTAAAGAGGGAAACAATCTTCTTTTAGTAGTGGCAAGCATTCTCTTCTTTTTCATCGTCATGCTCAATCCTTTTGTGATTTTAGCTATTTTTGTTGCGGTTATCTATAGCCTCTTTCTTCTTTATCCGATGATGAACCAGGAAAAAGAGCAGACCAATTTGGTTTTTGAAGAGGTAGTAACGGTTAAGAAGGAGAAAAATCGTTGGTTTGGCAATCTCCATCATTTTTCAAGCTACCAGACTTGCCAGTTTGATGATATCAATCTCTTTCGCCTCATGGGTAAGGACACTATTCATCTGGAGAGGGTCATCTTAACCAATCATGACAATGTCATTATCCTCAGAAAGATGATAGGCACGACCAAAATCATTGTACCTGTAGATGTGGAAGTCAGTCTCAGCGTTAACTGTCTCTATGGTGATTTGACTTTTTTCAATCAGCCCAAGCGAGCCCTCCGCAATGAACACTACCATCAAGAAACAAGAGACTATCTCAAGAGTAACAAGAGTGTCAAGATTTTCTTGACCACTATGATTGGCGATGTGGAGGTGGTCAGAGGATGAAAAAACAAGCTTATGTAATGATTGCTCTCACCTCCATCCTGTTTGTCTTATTTTTCTCCCACAGCTTGCTGGACATCCTTGACTTTGACTGGTCTATTTTCTTGCACGATGTCGAAAAAACAGAAAAATTTGTCTTTTTGTTGTTGGTATTCAGCATGTCCATGACCTGTCTTTTAGCCCTGTTTTGGCGAGGTGTCGAAGAGCTTTCTTTACGAAAAATGCAGGTTAATCTCAAGCATTTGTTGTCAGGGAAAGAAGTGGTTCAGGTTGCTGATCCAGATTTGGATGCCAGTTTCAAGTCCTTGTCAGGCAAACTTAACCTCTTGACAGAGGCTCTTCAAAAGGCTGAAAATCAAAGTCTTGCCCAAGAAGAGGAAATCATCGAGAAAGAACGAAAGCGGATTGCTCGGGATTTGCACGATACTGTCAGTCAGGAGTTGTTTGCGGCCCACATGATTTTGTCAGGTGTCAGTCAGCAGGCTTTGAAATTGGATAGAGAAAAGATGCAGACCCAGTTGCAGAGTGTCACAGCTATTTTAGAAACCGCCCAGAAGGATTTACGGGTCTTGCTCCTGCACTTGCGACCAGTTGAACTGGAGCAGAAGAGCTTGATAGAAGGGATTCAAATTCTTCTAAAAGAGCTTGAGGACAAGAGTGATCTCAAGGTTAGTCTTAAGCAAAATGTATCTAAATTGCCTAAGAAAATCGAGGAGCATATCTTCCGTATTCTGCAAGAATTGATCAGCAATACCCTCCGCCATGCCCAGGCCTCTTGTCTGGATGTCTATCTCTATCAGACGGATCTTGAATTGCAGCTGAAGGTGGTGGACAATGGGATTGGTTTCCAGTTAGGGAGTTTAGACGACTTGAGTTATGGACTGCGGAATATCAAGGAGCGAGTCGAAGATATGGCAGGAACGGTTCAACTCTTGACAGCTCCCAAGCAAGGTCTGGCGGTTGATATCCGTATTCCCCTGTTAGATAATGAGTTATAAAGGAGTAGAGATGAAAATTTTACTAGTAGATGACCATGAAATGGTCCGATTGGGCTTGAAAAGCTACTTTGACCTCCAAGATGATGTAGAAGTTGTAGGTGAGGCTGCCAACGGATCTCAAGGCATTGACTTGGCCTTGGAACTGCGTCCAGATGTCATTGTCATGGATATCGTCATGCCTGAGATGAATGGAATTGACGCGACCTTGGCCATCCTCAAAGAATGGCCTGAAGCCAAGATTTTGATTGTGACCTCTTACTTAGACAATGAAAAAATCATGCCTGTCTTAAATGCTGGTGCTAGGGGCTATATGCTCAAGACTTCAAGTGCGGATGAATTGCTGCACGCTGTTCGTAAGGTAGCTACTGGGGAGCTGGCCATTGAGCAAGAGGTCAGTAAGAAGGTCGAATACCACCGCAATCATATAGAACTACATGAGGACTTAACTGCGCGTGAGCGAGATGTGCTTCAACTCATCGCCAAGGGCTACGAAAATCAGCGCATCGCAGACGAACTGTTTATCTCTCTCAAGACGGTCAAGACCCATGTGTCCAATATCCTAGCCAAACTTGAAGTCAGCGATCGTACCCAGGCGGCTGTCTATGCCTTTCAGCACCACTTGGTGGGTCATGAAGACTTTTAATAGTTATGTAAAAATAATATTGGAGAAGTAGCTGAACTTAGTATCAAAGAAGCAAGCAAGTACCTCTAGCACGATAAAATATTTTTTTCACAATGTTTTATGTTATTTGTTGACATTCATTTTATAGGGGAGTAAAATGAAGCTAAAGATAACTAAAGTAATGTAGTATTTATCAAAGGATATAAAAAATCCAAAAGGAGGTTAGAATCATGTCTCCGTAAATTATCAAAATAAGGTCACTAGAGCGTTAAGGAATTTTGAAGAAAGGATTTTTGTCATGAAAAAATATATTACTTATGCAGCTTTATTACTTACTTCAGGAGCTTTGTTATCAACTACTTATGTAGTTAATGCAGAAACTACAACGTCTACCACTAAAGTGACTACATCACAAACAACTTCACAGTATACAAGCGAGAAAGAAGCAATTGATCAACTTGTTAAAGAAGGTAAAATTAAGGTTGAAGATGCAGAACAAGTTAAGTTGGTAGGATTTTCTCCTAGAGAATTAACGCAAGTAGAAGGCGATCAAGAAAAAATAGCATTTAATCAAAATAGAGATGATAAAGGAACCTGGATGATAACAGATGGTCGCTGGTGGTTCAAATATACTTCAGGTGGGTATGCTAAACATTGGGAATTCTTAGATAAGAAATGGTATTATTTTGATGATCAAGGTTGGATGAAATCAAATGAGTGGATTAACCCAGATGGTAATTGGTACTATCTTTCAAATGACGGTTCCATGCTAACTGATTATAATAGAGTTAATGGGAAACCTTATTTCTTCAGATCTAACGGTGTTTGCGTAGAAAATAAAGGTCAGGCAATTGCTGAGTATGCAGAGACATTTGTAGATAAAATCCCATATGTTGGGGGTTGGGCAGACTTGAATAAGGGTGTAGATTGCTCAGGATTTACACATGCCATATATAAAAACTTTGACATTTACTTAGGAACTGATACTAGATCTCAATTTAAGCAAGGAATTGATGTAACTGGTAATGAAAAACCTGGAGATTTAATTTTCTTTAATAATCTTGAACATGTGGGAATTAATATTGGCGGTAACCAAGTGGTTCACGCAAATTATGTAAGAAAATTTGTAAACATAACTAACAATGAATACATTGGATCTATTGACGGAGCTAGACGAGTTTGGTAACAATAAAATTTAAATGTCATAAATAATTTGTTACTAATTGGAGGAAACGGCTATGAAAAAATCTAAACTACTTACACTTGGTTTGCTTGCAGGTGCTGGCCTACTTTTATCTATCAACCAAGCACAGGCTGCAGATACATGGGTAAAAAATGGTTCTGACTGGAATCTTTCTCAAGATGGCAGTCTAGCTAAAAACAAATGGGTGCAAAATGCTGGCTCTTGGTACCACTTTGACGGTTCTGGTAAAATGCAGACAGGCTGGTACAAGGAAGGCAATACATGGTATTCGCTCGCAGACAGTGGGGCTATGCGTACTGGCTGGTACAAGGAAGGCAATACATGGTACTCACTCGCAAATAGTGGGGCTATGCGTACTGGTTGGTACAAAGAAGGGTCTACTTGGTACTACCTCAAAGGCAGTGGCGCTATGGCAACAGGATGGGCAACTGCAAATGGTCAATGGTCTTACTTT